>CAYGTA010000005.1:5900-29789 GCA_964352605.1 uncultured bacterium
TTTGCAAGCGTGGTAAATATTAGGGTCTAGTTGCTGGCTTTTGGCTGGTGTTGCTAAATCTATTGCTGGAGATTGATTTTGAAGACTTATCGTATTCCTAATACGGACCTTGTTGTGAGTCGTTTGGCTTATGGTACTTGGCATATGGGGGGTTCTTGGGATAAGAGCCCTGTTACTCAAGATTTAAAAGAGCGTGCAAATGCGCTTGTTTCGACTGCGTTTGAGCAGGGTGTTAATCATATTGATTTGGCTGATATTTACACGATGGGTAAGTCTGATGAAGTGGTTGGTTTTGCTTTAAAGCAGAATGCTGGTTTGCGTGAGAAGCTTGTTTTGCAGGAGAAGGCTGGCATTATTGTTGGTGCTGATCCTGACTATGGTTTGCCAAGTCGTTTTGATTTTAGCTTTAAGCATTTAACGCAAACGGTTGAGCGGAGTTTGAAGCGTTTGGGTACAGATTATGTTGATATTTTGGCGTTTCATAGGCCGGATGCTTTGGTTGAACTCGATGATATTGCGAAGGCTGCTGAGTTTTTGCATAAGAACGGTATGGTTCGTTATTTTGGGGTGAGTAATCATAGTCCTATGCAGATTGAGCTTTTAAAAAAGCATCTTGATTTTCCTATTGTTGTTAATCAGTTGGAGCTTAATCTTTTGCATAGTCATTTAATTTCGAGTGGCATTTTGGTGAATATGCTTGTTGCGCCTTATGCAAATACGCATGAGACTTTAGAGTACTGCCGTTTGCATGACATTATGATTCAGGCTTGGTCACCTGTGGCTGGGGGTAAGCTCTTTAACCCGCCTGATGATGCAGCTGAGAACATTAAGCAGGTTGCTGCGCTTATTGCTAGGCTTGCTGAAGAGAAAGCTACGACGCCTGAGGCTATTGCGTTTGCTTGGTTACTGCGTCACCCTATGGGTATTCAGCCTATTATTGGCACGCTTAAAACAGAGCGCATTATTGATTCGGTAGCAGCAGATGAGGTTGAGCTGACTAGGCTCGAGTGGTACAGCTTGCTTGAGGCTGCTCGTGGTGCGGGGGTTCCGTAATGGCTAAGGAACTTAAGAATCGTGCTTTGGCGTATGACCCTCATTTTGCTTACGTACCTGAGAGTGATAGGTTTATTTTAACTAAGGGTGACGCTAAGTTTAAGTTTAATGTGATTGGTACGGGTGTGAATGGTCAGGAGCATATTCGGGTTACGCATTTGGAGGGTCGTGCGACGATTCATGGTGTGTTTGACCTGAATGCGGGTAGTGTAGCTGCTGCTCAAAGAACACATGCTGTTTTTAAACCTGAGGTTGAACTAAAGGTTTATGCGTCTTTGGAAGCTTGTTGCTTTGACCCTGAGGTTGATGGGCTTATTATTTGTACGCCTAACTTCACGCATTTGGATGTTGTTAAGGTGGCTGCTGCGTCTGGTAAGCATATTTTGTTAGAGAAGCCTATTGCTACAACGGTGCAAGATGCTTATGAGATTACTCAGTTAGCTAATAGCTATTCGGCTGTTTTTCAGATTGGTTTGCAGTACCGCTACAAAGCTATTTATCATGAGGCTATTTATGAGGCTCGTGAGCGTAAGAGTCTTGGGGATATTAAGATGATTTCTATTTTAGAGCATCGTTTACCTTTTTTAGATAAGGTTGGTCAGTGGAATAAGTTTTCTAAAAATACGGGTGATACTTTGGTTGAGAAGTGTTGTCATTATTTTGATTTGATTAATTTGTTTGCTGATTCACGACCGCTTAATGTTTATGCTTCTGGTTCGCAGGCGGTTAACTTTAAAGACTATGAGTATAAGGGGGAGCGTTCTGATATTTTGGATAACGCTATTGTTATTGTTAATTACGAGAATGCTGTGCGGGCTAGTTTTAACTTGTGTATGTTTGCGCCTATGTTTTATGAGGAGCTCACCCTTTGTGGTGATGAGGGTCGCTTAAAAGCTTGGGAGAATGAGGATTTCTTAGCGGAGAGTTCTTCAGGTACTTATCTTGAAGTTATGCATGGTGATAATAAGCCGTCTAGACGCATGAAGCCGCATTATCCTGCTGTTATTGAGAAGACAGGGCATCATGGTGCTACGTTTTATGAGCATGTGCAGTTTATTAATCAAATAGAAGGTAAAGAAAGTACTGCAGCTACGGCTGATGAAGGTTTATGGTCAATCATTGTGGCAGCAGCTGCCCAAGAATCAATTCAAACACAAACTGTTGTTTCAATAGCTGAGTTTTTAGAGAAACACCAGATAAGCATTTAGAAAGGCTCGTTTTATGGCACAGTATCATCCTAAGGAACCCATTGTAGATATTCGTTCTTCTGAACTCACAGGCGCAGAGGTGTCTTGGTTTGCACCTCTTTGTAGTGATGACTATGAGTTTCTGGGTGTGCCAGATAATAAGCTTAAATCTACCTTTAAGCACTGCTCTAACATTCTTTTAAAAGCAGATGAACTTGGTTACCGTAACATCTTATGCCCTTCGTCTTATCAGGTGGGGCAAGATACCTTGAGTTTTGCGGCGGGTGTTGCGCCCATGACTAAGAACATAAATTTGCTTACGGCCGTGCGTTGTGGTGAGGTCAATCCGCCCATGCTGGCGAGAACTTTAGCAACGCTAGATCATATGCTTGAAGGTCGCTTAACGGTAAACATTATTTCTTCAAATTTACCTGGTGAAGATTTAAGTTCCGAGGCGCGCTATCAGCGTTCACGTGAAGTCATAGACATACTTAAGCAAGCTTGGACGCAAGATGTCATTGATTACAAGGGTGACTTTTATCAGATTCAACTTGATAACACCGACCCCATTAAACCCTACCAGCAAAAGGGGGGCCCGCTTCTTTACTTTGGGGGTTACTCACCTTTAGGTAAAGACCTTTGTGCTGAACACTGCGATGTTTACCTTATGTGGCCAGATAGTAAAGAAAATTTAGCTGGTCACATGCATGACTTAAGTGAACGTGCTACCACCTACGGTCGTAAAATTGACTTTGGCTTAAGGGTACATATGGTGGTTAGGGAAAGCGAAGCCGAAGCTCGAGCTGCTGCTGAGCGTTTGGTTTCAAAGCTTGATGATGCTAAGGGTAGTGAAATTAAGAATCGTGCGTTGGATGCTAAAACGCTTGGGGTTGCTTTGCAAACTGAAGCAAGAAGTAAAGCTGATACTGAGGGTTATATAGAAGAGAATCTCTGGACAGGTATTGGTAGGGCGCGTAGTGGTTGCGGCATGGCGCTGGTGGGTAACCCTGAGCAAATTTTAACCAAAATTAGGGCTTACATGGATATGGGTATTCGTTCGTTTATTTTTTCTGGCTACCCTCACGCTGAAGAGTGTCAGTATTTTGCTGACCTTGTTTTACCTCAGCTAGAAACTATTTCTATGCCTGTGGCTCAAAATCGTATTCCGAAGCAAGAGCCTGAAACGCCGTTAGCGGCAGGGCAAAGACGCTAACAAGCTTTACAGCTAAGCACCAGAAATGCGTGGCATGCGGGTTGGTTCATTTTGTAAAGAGGTCTGCATGAACTTATGCATAAGCTCGAGTTTAATAGTTGTGCTAGCTGGGTCATTCCAGAGGTTATTGAGCTCTTGTGGGTCTTCTTGTAAGTCAAAAAGTTCACCAAAATCTTCTTCTCTGTAAATAGTTAGTTTGTAGCGTTCATTGATGTAGGTTCTTAAATGCGGCATGACTGGGTTATGTCTGTTCTCACAAATAATGTGATCTCGAGCTTGGTGTGCTTTGCCTTGCCAGACTTCTAATTGGTTCACGCCTTGCATTTCACCAGGAATGGCTTGTCCTGCGGCAGATAAAAAAGTGGGAGCTAGGTCAACTAGACTTTGTAGCGCATCACTTGTTTGATTTGCAGGAACATGCTCAGGCCAGCGCACAATAAAGGGAAGCTTGAGCATATCTTCATAATGAAATGGACCTTTCGCAATAAGACCATGCTGACCAATAAAATGCCCATGATCGGTACTAAACACCACAATCGTATTCTCAGCAATGCTTAGTTCATCCAATTTATCTAAAATACGCCCAATCTGCTGATCCATAAAGCTAATCATGCCGTAATATACTGCCATATCTTTTTTTAGTTCTGCTTCAGGGTAAAGGTGCGAAGAGCATCCATGTGCATTAAACGGTTCATGCCAATCTTTAAAATCAGGATTTTCTTTTTGGGTTTCAGCAAAATGCCAAGGGTTTTTGTCATGCTCACCTTCAACAAGCTTAGCTATAGGCATGTCTTCAGGGTCATACATGGACGCCCAAGGTTCACTCACAGTGTAAGGCGGATGCGGATCATGAAAGCTCGACCAAAGAAAAAACGGTTCATCTTCTTTAGCGGCCTCTTCAATAAACGCAAGACTTCTCTCTGCTGTCCAAGTTGTGTAATGCAGTTCTTCAGGTAACTGCCAAGAGCGATCTTCACGAACCCAGTAACCAATTTCTTTATTTATTTTAGGCGCTTTACTTGAACTGTCACCCGCTAAGGGCTGAAAGTAATCCTTCCAATCACTAAGTCCTTGCTCCTCCATCCAAATCGCATAGTGCTGCCCCACATGCGTTTCATCTGCATGATTGCGTGCTAATTCAAGATGATCAAAGCCATACCAAGGTCCCTCAAAGTCACGCCAGAAATCAAGATCACGCAAAATGGGTTGGCACTCTATAGATTCAGAACCTTCTTGCGATGCAAGGGGCTGAAAATGCGCTTTACCAATCAAAGCCGTCTTATATTCAGCCTCTTTTAAATGCTCACCTAAGGTCGGAACATCTTCAGGAAGCTTCACTCCAATCGTCCAAGCGCCATGCTGTGACGGATACATACCAGTGATGATACTCGAGCGACTTGGTGTACAAACAGGATTTGGGCAGTAAGCTCTGTTAAAGCGTGTGCCTTCATGACAAAGCCTGTCTAGTGAGGGGGTTTTTATCTTGGGGTTCGTAACGCCTAGCGTATCGAAATGCTGCTGGTCGGAAGTGATTAATAAAATGTTTGGTTTTTGCTTCATTCAGCTCGTCCTTACTAGGCAACTAGTGCATTGATTTGGAAGGTCTTCATCCGTTATTTTTGCTTCGCTTAGCAAATGGCTCTGGTACAGCATCAGCAACTTAGCGCGGTTAATAGGTTTGAATACTGATGAAGTAGTTATGGGAGGCTGCACTAGGGTTTTAAAATAGAGAGGTAAGCTTGCCATGGACCCACCTCTGTTTGGTACTGTTTTGCTAGGGTTTGTGTTATTTGTCTTATATGGCTTAAGTCATGAACAAGCCAGGTTGCTAGTAGCTCTCTGAGTTTCACTTGACCAAAGTCAGGGTGAATACCTGATTTTTCAAGCTCAGCATCACTAAGTTGCGCCTCTTGGATCTGCACTATATTTTGACTGCGAAGCGCCATGAACTCATTAAGCAATGCTGGCAGTGGTTTTCTTTCTTGAGTATTTTGAAAGCCCACTCGGTCAAAGGCTTCAAAAGGACGGCTTTCACCAAATTCCTGAATGACTTTAAGCCTCGGCATCCAATTTACTTTTTCTGCATGCACAAGGTGAGCAAGAACTTCATAAGGACTCCAAGTTTCGGCATCTCCCCTACTATCAAGCCAAACGCTTGACAAGCCCCCCAAAAGCGCCGTTAGCGTTTCAGGGGTTTGTGATAAAAGCTCGAGTGCTTCTGTTAGCTTAAATTGCATCTAAGGTCTTCTTGCTGTCACCTTGAGAGACTTTAAGCTTTAAAGGATGCAGGTAAATGATCTTTATTAATTTCTAATAGCTCATCTACCATAGTTTGAATTTCTGCGAGTGACAAAACAGCAGCTGATAACGGTGAGTACGCTACGGCTTGGTAAAGAAGTCTGCGGTTACCTGTCAAAATAGCCTCAACCGCCATTTCTTCAATTTGAGAGTACAAATTAGTTAAAGGCGCAACCGACTGAGGCAGTTCACCCACAGCTACAGGCTCGAGTCCTTTCTTTGATACCCAGACGGGTACTTCTACGCAGGCATCTGTTGGTAGGTTACTAATGAGATTTTTGTTGGGTACGTTGCCGTTAAATTGAAATGGGACGCCACCTTGCATGGCGTTCATGATGTTGGCTGCGTATTCATGGCTGGGTTCTAGGTCTACGTCTTCTTCAAACCATGCCAAAATGTCATCGCGCCAGTCGGTTACGCGGCGTTGGTATTCTTTTAAGATGTAGGCGTGTTCCCCTGGGTTCCAATTGGTTCCGTGAATGCAGTATTTTTCAATTAGGTCTGGGCGTTTTCTAAACCACCAGCTGTACTCTGAGTTGTGCCCACTTGATTCTGTAACATAGTAGTCAAGCGCTAAGTACATTTCGTTACGTACTTGCTCAGCGTTGTAAGTGTCCTTGTTTTCACTAATCGCTTTATGAATGAGCGGGTAGGCATCTTCACCCTTCCACTGGTAATCAACATACCAAGCTGTGTGATTTATGCCTGCACACGTGTAGGTAATCTCTTCCATAGGTGCGCCTATCCAGCGGGCTAGCATTTCAGCAGTTCCTTGAACACTGTGACATAAACCTGTTACAGCAATGCTGGTTTCTTTAGTAATAGCGCGGCAAAGCATAGCCATAGGATTGGTGTAGTTCAGCATGAGAGCTTTAGGGCAGTAGCGCTCCATATCTTTTGCTATGTCAACCAGTACAGGTATGGTGCGAAGGCTTCTAAAAATACCGGCTACCCCTCGGGTATCTCCTACGTTTATGTCTACGCCGTATTTTTTTGGAATTTCAATGTCATGTTTCCAGACTTCTGTTGAACCTACCAATATGGTTACGACAACAAAGTCAGCACCCTCTAGAGCTTCGGCTCTTTGGGTAGTTGCTGTTACTTTGGCTGGGTAGCCGCCGGCTTCGACTATGCGTTCGCAAGCTCGTTTTGCAAAGTCTAGACGTTCTTCATCTATATCCATGAGGGCTATTTCTGAGTTTTCTAGCGTCGGAAAGCTCAGTAAGTCTCGTACGAGTTTTCTGGTAAATCCAAAGCTTCCTGCACCGATAAAGGTAATTTTTGGCATTATGATTGCCCTCCTAAGGGATATGACCTTTGTTAAATCAATAACTTGATATTGCTTTTCAATAATGAATCATGAAAAGTGTTTGGGTTTGTCTTCAGTATATAATTCTTTTAAGTTTAAAGTCGATGCTAAGGGAGTTGTTTGAATTAACTAACTCTCTGCAAGCTATATAAAGTTTAGGAGGCTTAGTCTATGAGTCAAGCACAGCCCAATATTATTTTTATTATGTCTGATGATCATGCGTCACATGCTATGAGTTGTTATGGTAGCAAAATTAACAAAACGCCTAACTTGGACCGCATTGCTAATGAAGGCATGAGGTTTGATAATTGTTTTTGCACTAATTCTATTTGCACACCTAGTCGCGCAGCTATTTTAACAGGTACCTATAATCATATTAATCAAGTAACCACGCTTGATACGCATATGGATAATCGTTTGCAGACCTTTCCTAAGCTTTTGCAAGAGCAAGGTTATCAGACGGCTATTTTTGGTAAATGGCATTTGGGTCAGGGTGCTGAGCATTGCCCCACTGGCTTTGATGATTGGGCTGTGTTACCGGGGCAAGGCTTATACCATAATCCTGATTTTATTTTTAAGGATGATGAGTTAGCTGGAGGCAGACGAGAAACGGTTCATGGTTATGTGACTGACCTTATTACTGACTTTAGTCTTGATTGGCTTAAAAAGCGTGATGAATCTAAACCCTTTTGCCTTATGTATCATCATAAAGCTCCTCACCGTGAGTGGGAACCTGACGAGAAGCATGCGCATATGTATTTAAATGAAGATATTCCTGAACCTGAAACACTTTATGATGATTATTCAAATCGGGCAAAAGCTGCTGAGGCTGCTGAGATGCGGGTTGGCGTTCATATGCAAACTACTGACATTAAGGCCGAGATCAACCGTGAATTGCCAGAAATGGAGCTTCGCAAGTGGGCGTATCAGCGTTATATAAAAGATTACTTAAGGGTTGTTGCCAGCATAGATGACAATGTTGGGCGCGTACTTGACTACTTAGATGAGCAAGGCTTAACAGAAAATACGCTTGTTATATATACGTCTGATCAGGGTTTCTTTTTAGGTGACCATGGCTGGTACGACAAACGCTTTATGTACGAAGAGTCTTTACGGATGCCCTTTATTATTCGTTACCCCAAAGGAATTAAGGCTGCCACTATTAATAAAGACATGATTCTTAATGTTGACTTTGCGCCCCTCTTTTTAGACTTAGCTGGCATAGAGATTCCAAAAGCTATGCAGGGGCACAGTATAAGACCCCTCTTAAATCAAACTACGCCTGATGACTGGCGTGACAGCATGTACTACCGGTACTGGATGCACAAATCACACCATAATGTTTACGCACACTACGGCTTAAGGACAGAGCGCTACAAACTCATTTACTACTACGCAGATGCTCTTGGGCAAGCAGGAGCTATAGATGAAACCTACGAACCCGAATGGGAGTTATTTGACTTAGACAAAGACCCCTACGAAATGAACAACATCTATCATGATGAAAGCTATAAAGAGCTAGTCAAAACACTCACAGATCAATTACACAAGCTGCAAAACGAAGTTGGAGATGAAAGGTACTACAAAGATTTAAGCTAAACCAAAAAAGCCAAGAAGCTAATTAGCTACTACCAGAAGCTCGAGTCTTGTGTCTGCTTAATGAACATACGCTTGATTCTTTAAGCAAGCTAAATTTGGTTTTAGTTGCACTCTGAGCGCATTCATCAAGCTTAGCTTTATCAGTTTATGGGTGCGAAGTACTCGAGCTTCACGTTCTGCTTGTCTTAAAAAAGATACACTTAGCTCTCTTTATGCTTAGAACGCGGTTTTTTATTCCAAATCTTCCTGTTATTAAGGATGTGTGGCGCTTAGCGCTACCTGTTTTGCTTACTAATTTGCTGCAAACCTCTGTTAATGTTGTTGATGTCTTTATGGTTGGGCGTTTAGGTCCTTTTGAGATCGCTGCTATTGGCATGAGTCAAGTGGTTCGTATGCTCATTTTGGTTAGCATTTTGTCAGTTACAGCGGGGTCAATGGCGCTTGGTGCGCAGGCTAAAGGAAGTCGTGACCCTGAGCGCCTCGCCTTTGTCGCTAAGCAATCCTTGTTACTGGCTGTTTTGTTTGGCTTGGGCTTGGGTACAATAGGTTGGTTTACCGCTGAACCTATTCTTACATTTTTAGGTAGTGGTAGCAGTCAAGAGGCTATTGCGCTAGGTACAAGTTATCTAAAGATTTTTTACTTAGCTACTGTCTTTTTAGCACTTAATTTTACGGTTAATCGTCTTATGCAGGGTGCAGGTGATACAAAAACACCTTTTATTTTGGTTGCTTGCATTAATGCGCTTAATATTTTGTTTAATTACTTGTTTATGTTTGGTCCAGGTCCTTTTCCTGCTTTGGGTATTGATGGTGCTGCGCTTGGCACCGTTATTTCTCGTGGTATTGGCGCGGTAGCCGGTATTACTATTTTGTACTCTGGTCGCAATGTTGTCACTATTCGTTCTTGGCGTTACTGGCCTAACTTGCAACTCTTTAAAGATATTCTTAGCATTGGTGTGCCGTCTGGCTTGCAGGGTATTGCTCGCAACTCAACGCAAATTCTGGTCATTCGTATTATCACGTCAACCTCAGCAGGTGCCTTTGGTGCTGCGGCTTTAGCCATTGGTTATCAAATTGAATCACTTATTTTTATGCCTGTACTTGGCCTAAATGTTGCTGCAACTGCGCTGGTTGGTCAGTCTTTAGGTGCTTGGCAACCCGCTGAAGCACGCTTACGCGGCAATATAGCCATTGGCATTGGTGTTGCTTTAACCATTGTGCTTTGCGTACCTATGGTCTTTTTTGCACCTTTTTTAATTAAACTTTTTGACCCGAGTGCGCATCCCATTATTTTATCAGCAGGCACGTCTTACTTAAGAATCCATGGACTTTTTTTACCTATCGTGGCCATATCTATGGTGGTAAATGGTTCTTTGCGAGGAGCAGGTGACACCATGCCGGGCTTATGGGGAACCATCTTAGGTCGTATCATAGTCGCGGTTTCACTCGCTTACCTTTTTGCCATTATTTTAGACTTTGGCATTGTTGGAGTGTGGTGGGCTTCTGTTATAGGAACCGCTGTTCAGACTATTGTTGTTGCCCTAAGGTGGTTAGGCAAAAATTGGCTAAATGTTGCGTTACACAAAACGGAACTCTACCGCCAGCATTTGAACAAACTCTCTAAAGACGTTCAAGAGCGCTACTTAACAGAAGTACGTACGCCCCTCATGAAACAAGAAGGCATGACCGAAGTCGTTAGTGAACAAGCAGTCAATTACCATAATCTTACAAGCAACACTGAATTACGTTTTGGTCAAAATAGTTACGACTTAAATCAAGGCTAAAGGAGTCAACATGATTGTCATTGCAAGTACAAACGGCAAAGTCGGCATACAAACATCCATAGATGTTTTAAAAGCAGGCGGCAGCGCCCTAGATGCAGTTGAGGCAGGTGTTCGCCTAGTTGAAAGCAATACAGATGATCACACCGTTGGTTACAGTGGCTACCCAAACGTACTTGGTGAAGTAGAACTCGACGCCAGCATAATGGACGGCTCGAGTTTGCTGAGTGGTGCCATTGGTGGTGTTAAAGGCTACAAGCATGTCATTTCTATAGCACGTAGAGTTATGGAGTCTTTACCTCATGCCTTTCTTGTTGCTGAGGGTGCTCAAAAATTTGCTCATGAAATGGGCTTTAAACAAGAAGAACTCTTAACAGCAGAGGCAAAAAGAGTATGGCTCGAGCGTTTAAAGCATGACTTATCTGACACTGAAATTGGGGCTTTGGCGAGCCGTGAATCTTTGTCTGATTTGGTTGCTTTGGCTACAGATCCTGAAAAAACCAAGGGAACTGTTAATTTTATTGCGCAAGATGCTCAAGGTAATATTGCGACAGCAGTTAGTACAAGTGGTTGGGCTTGGAAGTACCCGGGTCGTTTGGGTGACTCTCCTGTTATTGGCGCGGGTAACTATGCAGATAATCGCTACGGCGCGGCTGCTTGTACAGGTATGGGCGAAATGGCCATTCGAGGCTGCACTGCGTTTAGTGTCATTTCACACTTAAAATACGGTAAATCTGTTCAAGAAGCAGCTGCTTTAGCTATGACAGAATTACAAGATTTGGGTGGTGATTTTATAGGGGATATGAACTTAATTGCGCTTGATAAGTTTGGTAATCATGCTGCCTTTAGTAGCATTGAAAACAAAACCTATATTTATCAGAAAACTGATATGCCTGAAGCTTTAGAAACAAAGCGAAGCCTAGTAAATATAGATAAACGCTGGCGCTCCCCCAGTATTTAAGCTTTTTAGGAAACTGCCTCTAAAGCACTTTCAGTCTCATAAATAACCTGAGTCTCAAGAGCTTCTTTAGCTACGGTAGTTTTCTTTTTATTTAGAAGACTATTAAAAGCTAACATTAAAAGGTAAATAATGGCTGGAAGGCTTAAGATAAGTCCAAAAAAAGCTAAGTTGATGTTATTCATGATGCTCCTTGACTAGGCATGTTTTTAGTGACAGTGAATGCCCTCTCCTCCATCTTGGCTGCAATCAGCAGATTTATCTGTGAACTTTTCGACATCAGGTCGTTGACCTATCAAACTTAGCCAAAATATAGCCTTTTGTATTTAAAACGCTATAGCGTTTTAAATACCGAACTAGGTGAGTAAAAACAAATAAGCTAAGTCGATGGTGTATTTAACTAAAAATACTATAAGAAGTAAAAAGCCAAACTCCCAAATTAAGTCTGTACCACTAGATGCATCCCTAAAATAAGTTTATATTTAGACTATGCAAAAACAACTGCAGTTACCCAAGGCTTATGTTGGCAAAAAAGCTAGTAATAACTCGCAGTCCTTAGAAACACATAAACTAGCTGCCAAAGGCACGCTCATTTGCACTCTCGCCTTATTCATAGTCATGCTTATTTCAACAAACGGCATTGAAAGGCGCGCCGCTGTTCTTAACAATTTAGCAACCGCACAAATTGGTTTTTACCACCAAGCTAATGCCACCAAACAACTCTTCACAGGCGAATACATAGATGAAACCGTAACCATACCAGGCGTAACCATTCTAGACAAACTAGGTCACAGCTTTTTAAGTGGGCAACTCAGCATAAAACAACGAGATGCCTGCATCATTCAAGATTACGCCAAGCGCTGCAACTTTCCCTTACTACAAGTCCCCTTAGGCATGGCGCTCTCCCTCATTACGCTAATCTTAACCCTAACCCTAAGACAAGTCTTAAAACAAAAACATCAAACAAAAAACCTAATCACCCTCATAGGCTCGAGTCTTAGTTTCTTCTTATTTTTAACAGGTATCGCCTTTGGTACCTCCATTAACGATTCTCCTATAAGAAACCTACAAAGAGCTCGAGTGGGCTTGTATGTGCAGCAAGATATCTTTAAAGAAACATCGGGACGTTTGAGTTTTGTAAGACCTGCCTCTGCTGAAGTGCGACGCGGCTGGCGTTCAGGTAACCCAACAAGACTAAAATCCTTTGTTTTTTATGATGGTTCTGTACTGCTTGAATTACCCCTCTTAGCAGCATTAACAATAGGTCTCACTATAATACTAGGCTTATTTGCTGTGTACACTCGAGTTTAGGGCTTTCGTTTTAACCTTGTGTGCTTTATGTTTAACGGTTTAGGTGTTGCAAAATCTTTAGCTTGATGAATGTTTCATAAACTCTAATAAACAAAGATGAAAGTTTTAATTAGTTTAGTTCTATATAGTGATTTTCATAAAACAAATATGAGTTTTGCTTCTAAAGAGATTTTAGACTTCGGTGTTTCTTTCACTTTTATGTTTAGCAAAGCTTTAAACAATTCTTTTTATCTTGAGTAATGTAGGCAGGTATGAATTTTTCATTAACTTAGATGGGAGTTTTAAGCTAAATACATTACCAAAGACAGCTATATTCGGTTTAAACTGTAGCTATCAATTCTAAGAGCACCTGCGCTTGCGTACATATCACAGCAACCTTAGCTGTTCTATTTTAGGAGGCTAGTCTGAGCAAACGAATTTAGGTATGATTAAAATGTTCAAACATTATATTTCTGGAGGAAAGATGAAAATTAAAACAATCCTGTTAAGTCTAATCACTGCAAGTATCGTTCTTGCATCAAGTGCATTGGCACAAGTAGAACTACGTTTCATGTGGTACGACGATGGTCCCCAAAGTGAAACCCTTATCCCTTTGATTGACGCGTTTAACGCAGCTAATGATGATATAAATGTAATTGTTGATGTTGTTCCTTATGCAACTATTAGAGATAACCTACAAGTTCTATTAGAAGCTGGCGAAGGTCCCGACTTAGCAAAAGTAACTAACTTAGGTGGTTTGTCAGAGTACTACCTCGACATAACACCTTATGTTGATGCTGAATATTTTCAAGCCAACTTTGGCTCTGCATTAAAGTGGTTAGATCCTGACGCTACAGGCGCAATTAATGGTGTTCACTTTGAACTTACAGTAACAGGTCCTTTCATTAATAAGACCTACTTTGAGCAAGCTGGCGTCGCAATTCCGGGTGCAGATGCCACTTGGGATGACTGGGCAGCTGCTAGTCGTGAAGTTGCAGAAGCTATTAGTGGTGATGGTCTCGAAGTTTGGCCTATGGCTATGGATCGTAGTGGTCACCGCGTAGCGGGTCCTGCTATTAGCCAAGGGGCAATGTACTTTGATGCTGATGGCAACCCTGCTATTGCAGATGATGGCTTTAGAGATATGATGCAAAAAATGATTACTTGGCATGAGGACGGAACCATGTACCCAGATGTATGGATTGGTGTAGGTGGAGATACTTACGCTTCTGGTGCTGACGCATTCATTAATGGTGAGCTTGCGTTCTTGATGAGTGGTAGCTGGCAGCTAGGTAATTTCAATAATTCTATTGGCGATAATTTTGACTGGCTAGCCATTCCTAATCCTTGTGGTCCTGGTGGTTGCTCAGGTATGCCTGGTGGCGCTGCTGTTACTGGCTTTGCTGCAACTGAGCACCCTGAAGAAGTTGCTAGACTTATTGATTACTTAGCCAGTGAAGAAGTTTACCGCGAATACACTTCAAACGTATTCTCTATTCCTGCACATGCTGGCATTGCTAGCTCAGGTGTAGATTACAATACCGACAGTGCGAACTTAAATGCATCCTTAGGTGGCTTCGTTGCTAATGTTCCTAACCTAAGCCCAGTTGCTTTTGCGCTTCAAGGTTATGGCAAGAATGGTGCCATTTTTGGTGCTACTGCCGAACGCTTAGGTCAAGCCTTAACAGGTGAGTTAAATCTAGACGAAGCCATTGAAAGAATGGTTTCAGATATCGCTGAAGAGATTAATCAGTAAAATAGCACTTAAACTAGTAAGCCAGTCAGCATTCCCCCTGAAATACTGACTGGCTTACTAGTTGATTGGGCATTCATGAGCCAAGAGCCTATAAAAACAAAAAAGACTCCCATAACTGACTTCTTTGGTTTTGTTGTCACTAAAGTTCTAGGGGCGCTTGACGTTATATTTACCCCCTTACAAAACCTTATCGGCATTAAAGGTATGGCGTACTTTTTTGTACTTCCAAATCTACTTATTTTTGGCATATTTGTTTTATTTCCTGTTGTATTAAATTTTTATTATGCATTCACAGGCGGAACCAATATTTTTCTAAGTGACCGGCCTTTCGTGGGTGGCGAGAATTTCGCACAAATCTTTGACTGTGGCAACTTTCTTGACCCCAATACTTGCGATGAAGACATCTTTTGGCGAGCAGTATTCAATACAGCAAAATTTGTTGTGTTACAGGTCGGATTCATGGTTTTCTTTTCTCTCATCACTGCACTTGCACTAAATAGAAACATCGTCGCAAAAGGCTTTTTTAGAAGTGTTTTCTTTTATCCTGTCCTTTTATCACCTGTTGTAGTAGCGCTCATTTGGAAATGGATTTTACAGCGCAACGGTTTACTCAATGCAGTGCTTGTTGCTCTAGGGGGCGACAAGATACCCTTTTTACTAGAACCAAATTGGGCATTCTTCTGGATAATTTTTATTAGTGTTTGGGCACATATGGGATTCTATACCCTTATTTTATTGGCAGGTCTCCAGTCTATACCCAGTAATTTATATGAAGCTGGCAATATCGATGGCACAAATGCATTCCAAGCATTCTGGCATATCACGTTACCTTTACTGATGCCCACTATGCTCGTTGTTATGGTTCTTTCTCTCATTCGAGCGGTACAGACCTTTGATGAAGTATTTGCATTTACAGGTGGCGGTCCAGGCACTGCAACTCTACTGATGGTTCAATACATTTACCAGACTGGATTTGCAACTCAAATACAACGATTTGGCTTGGCTGCATCAGCATCTGTACTGCTCGGCTCAGTTCTACTTGTCTTCACTTTACTTCAGCTCTACCTTGGAAGGCGATCCGATGCAGTTTAAAAGTGAAGTCTTTCAAAAACTTGGCACTCTAAATAGTTATAAATTAGCTGAGCTCCAAATCATCACATTAATCTACTCATTTAAGGTTCCACTATGACTGCAATACGTACCTTCTTATCACGTCGCAAAGGCCATAAAGGACAACTCGAATGGTCGGACATACTAACCTACACCTATCTTATCTTAGGGGTATTTATCATGTTCTCACCTGTTATCTGGACTGTCGCATCTTCATTCAAAACAAAGGCAGCGTTAACAGAATTCCCACCAACATTCTTACCTTTAGCACAAGTTGAGTTAGAGGTCGACGGCTTTGATAAACCTTTACCTCTTTACGAAGTAGCTATGGAAGATGGCATGGTCAGACAACTCGTACAAATCAGACGCGTAGGCATTGAAGCCCAAATGATTGATCCAACAACACCAGATGACATCATTAAAGTAAATATTTCCCAACGCAAACCCGTAAGAGAAATCAGGCTAGCTTGGGAAAACTACACTGAACCCTTGCGAAGTTTCAATTTTATCACTTACTTTCGTAATAGTATTTTAGTTACAGTTATTGCAACAATAATTACTCTAGTTATTAACAGCATGGCTGCGTTCGCCCTTAGTAAATATGAATTCAAAGGGCGAAATACAATTTTTGTAATTATCATTTGCACACTAATGATTCCCATCTCAGTCATACTTGTACCTGTTTTTTTGGTCTTACTCAACTTTGGCTGGATAAACAGCTTGTGGGGCGTAATAATTCCAGGTGCAGCAACCCCAACAGGTGTATTTTTATTACGGCAGTACATGCTTACAATCCCTAATGATCTAATGGCATCAGCGCGCATAGATGGTGCCAGCGAATGGCGTATTTACTGGCAAATCGTATTGCCTTTAGCTGCGCCTGCACTTGCCGTGCTCGCAATCTTTAGTGTCATGTGGCGCTGGAATGATTTCCTATGGCCATTCCTAGTACTAACACGCAGCGAACTGTTTACACTACAGGTTGGCCTAAATGCCTTCCAAGGTGAACTAGATACACAATGGCACTTTATTTTAGCCATGACCGTGTTAACCCTGCTACCTATCACTATAGTCTTTGCATTCTTGCAAAAATTCATAACTACAGGCGTTGCGAGTACAGGGATTAAATAATCATCATGAAAAGCCACCGTCTTGTTGCACCAGCCAAAAACGAAATAACACTCGAGCCTTTCACTCTTCCAACTTTAAAATCTAATGACGTTCTGCTCGAAGCTATATATACAACCATTTCACCTGGTACTGAGCTTGCCTGGTTACAGCACCAAGCCTCCACACCTGGTGTCTATCCTTGGTATCCTGGCTACTCAGGTAGCGCACGAGTGCTTAAACTTGGGAACAATGTTGACTCTCTTAAAGAGGGTCAATTGGTTGCTTGTAATATGCCACACTGTTCCCATGTAGTTATGAAAGCTAGTCAGTGTCATGTTTTAACTTCTAGTCAAGATACGCTTGAAGCATCGGCCTTTAGGCTTGCATCTATTGCACTGCAAGGTGTTCGTAAGGCTCAGATTCAGCTGGGAGAAAGCGTGGCTGTGCTGGGTCTTGGTGCTATAGGTAACTTGGCTGCACAACTTTCTGGTGCTTCAGGTGCCACTCATGTTCATGGTATTGACTTAGTTGAATATCGTCAGAAAATAGCGCTTGCTTGTCATAGTGACGCAGCTACAGTAACTGCACCAGATAATGCTTTTGATGTTGTTATAGAGGCAACAGGGATTCCTGCTGTCATCAAAACATCTTTCAGATTAGCTAATCAACGCGGCAGAGTAATTTTACTAGGCTCACCACGTGGCTTATCTGGTGAGCTTGATTTTTATACTGATGTTCATCGCAAAGGTATAAGCATAATAGGTGCACATGAAATAAACCGCGCAAGTCATGATGAACTTTTAGGTCAGCAAGATTATAAAGACGAAGCTATAGCATTAAAGCTTTTAGCGTTAAAGCGTATAAGAACGAAGCCTCTAATTACAGATGTTGTTAGCCCTAATCAAGCAGCTCGAGCTTATGAGCGCTTAGCCAAACGTGAAGAGAATCTTATGCTAATTGCATTTGATTGGTCAATACTTTAAACACCAGTTTATGCGGATTTCGGAAATTCTTTTCACCACGGAAATACTTAAAGAGGTAATCGCTATTCGTTGCTGGTAGCACCAATTTACTATTGTTTTCCGATTCCGTTTAATTGTATGACCAAACGGAATCGTTATTAGGCAAACTATTCTCATTTCCACAAAACCTTTTAGGAAGCTTCTCAGAATTCCTCTAGTTCGAACATCAGAAATACCCGAGCAAGCGGTTTTACAATTGGCTTACTCAGCCTTTTTCGTCTGCTAAGACTTGTGCTTTTAAACAAAGTTCGGCTGCTTTAAACGCGTGGGCTTGCGTCATTGCGTTCTCTGTTCGGTTTAGGCAATCTAAGATGAGTTCACCAAAGTAAGGGAAGCCTACTTTGCCTTCAACATGCATGTGTTCTTCTTTATCTTGGGTTACTAGGTATAGGTGATCGCCTTTGGGGTGTCTGCCTACATCAATGTATTTACGGAGTTCTATGTAGCCTTTTGTGCCTAATATGAAGGTGCGTCCGTCTCCCCAAGTGCCAAGGCCGTCAGGCGTGAACCAGTCAACCCTAAAGTGATTAGTAGCGCCGTTATCTGCAATAAGGTTGGCTTCACCAAAATCTTCTAGCTCAGGTACATCTGCATTGGCAAAATTAGCGGTGTGCGCATGAGTAACTCGAGCGTCTTTTGCACTAGCGAAAAACAAGAATTGTTCTATTTGATGACTACCAATATCACAAAGAATACCGCCGTAGTTTTCTTTTTTAAAAAACCAGTCTGGACGGTTTGCTTTGTTTAGGCGGTGTGGCCCTAAACCAATGACATTAATGACTTGACCAATGACATCGTCTTTTATGAGTTGGCCGGCGAAAACTGCAGTTTCGACATGTAAGCGCTCACTGTAGTAGACCATGTATTTTTTGCCTGTGGTTGTTACTTTAGCTCGAGCGTCTTCGAGTTGCGCTAGGGTGGTGAAGGGGGCTTTGTCGGTAAAGTAGTCTTTGCCTGCTTCCATGACTTGTAAGCCTAAGGGGCCTCGTAAGTTTGGAATAGCTGCGGCAGCAACAAGTTGCACTTCTTTATCTTCTAAGATTTGTTCTAGACTAGTGGCGACTTGTGCTTGTGGGAATTGCTTTAAAAAGGCTTGTACTTTGCTGTCATCAGCATCGTAAACCCATTTTAGGGTTGCGCCTGCTTCTGTTAAGCCGTTCGTCATACCGTAAATATGACCATGATCTAGGTTAGTTGCGGCAAACACAAAGTCTCCTGTGTTTACAACTTTGTTGGGTTTGCCTTTGGGTGCGTATGTCATTCCGTCAGCTGCCATGCTGACCTCCTTTAGTTGTTAATCCTGCTGATGTATAAATATCTAGAATGGTTTTTAGGCTACGTCTACCTTCGTGCCCGTCAATAGCTGGAGCGTGATTTTCTTGAATGGCTGTTACAAAGTCAGCCATTATGTTTATGTGCCCTGTCGCCTGAATACCTCGAGGGTCACCGCCTGACCCTGCAGTCAACGTTTCAGTTGATTTAAAAGGCGTAACAGTTGCCTTAGAGTTATCTGTGAGTGACCATTGAATGACTTGTTCGCCTGCAATTTGAATGCCCCCTTGGGTACCATATATTTCAACTCTGTGTGCAAAACCTGGTGCTGCTGTTGTGGTGGCGGTAATGGTTGCTAGGGAGCCATTGGCAAACTCGAGTGTTGAGACTAGGGTGTCTTCGACTTCTACGTTGCGGTGTTGGGTTTTTGCTGTGGCTTGCACGCTTATGGGGTCACCCATGAACCAGACCAGCAAATCTACCAGATGGATACCTTGATTCATCAAAACACCGCCACCATCTAAAGCCCATGTGCCACGCCACGCAGCTTGTTCATAGTAGGCGTCAGTACGAACATAAGGAATACTTACTAAGGCTAAACTTAAGTCCCCTAAATCTTTCGCAGCAATTGCAGCTTTGACGTGTTTGAATAGCGGTTCGGCGCGACGCTGCAAAGCTACCCCAAGCTGCACCTTAGCGTCTTGGCAAGCTTGAATCATAGCGTCAGCATCTTCTAAAGATAGTGCCATGGGCTTCTCAACCAAAACGTGTTTACCTGCTTTTGCAGCAGCAATGGTCTGCTCAGCATGTTGCCCACTTGGCGTACAAATACAAATAATGTTTATGTCTGAACGCTCGAGTATTTCTGGGTAACTTAAGCAGGGTACGCCAAAGTTTTGGCTTATTTCAGAAAATTTGCTTTCATCATAGTGACTTACGGCTATCAGCTTTAAGTCAGCATGGGCGTCTACTGCTTGTTTGTGGTAGCTAGCTACCATGCCTGTTCCTAATATAGCTACGCCTAAGGTCATCTTTTTTCTTTCATTGCTACATCCTTACGTTTTTATTTAGCTAGTTTAGCAAGCTTACGCCAAACAAAGGTCATTAAGGTTGAGGTTTGAGTTGCGCTAAAAAGGCTTCTGCTGTTTCTGCCGTATTAACAACATCTTCTTTCGTTAAACCTGCTTTTCTTGCCATGAACACACCATATTTGGTAACGCTAAGTTGATCTATATGGTGCGCGTCAGGGTTAATGGAGAACTTACAACCTTTTTCTTTTGCTTTTTTGACCCAACGCCAATCTAAATCTAAGCGATAAGGACTGGCGTTTATTTCAATAATGGTTTGCGTTTCAGCGCAGGCATCAATAAGTTTATCTAAATTAACTGCGTATTCAGGTCTACGAAGCAAAATACGCCCTGTTGGATGCGCCAAAATTTTAGCGTAAGGATTAGAAATAGCTTTAATAATTCGATTTGTTTGGTCTTCTTCTGACAGGGTAAAGTTCTGATGGACGCTCACCACAGCGTAATCTAAAGTAGCCAAAAGATCATCTTCGTAATCAAGGCGCCCATCCGTCATTATGTCTACCTCTATGCCGTGCAGCAGCTCAAACTCACTGCCTTTAGCTTTTAAGTCTTGACGTATAAGCCTAATTTCTTCAGCTTGTGCAAGAACACGCTCCTCACTTAAACCGTTGGCATAGTAAGAGGTTTTAGAATGATCTGCCATGGCAAAATAGCTATAGCCATCTTTAATGCACACATCCACCATGTCACGAATCGAATGAACCGCATCTGACCACGTACTATGGTTATGAATTTGCCCCTTAATATCAGACAACTCGAGTAACGACTTAGCAGACCGAGCGTGCTTCTCTTCACGTAATTCTGGCACTACAAAAGGCAGCTCGAGTGCCTCAAAAAAACTATCTTCAGTAGGCGTTAAGAGTAGTTCTCCTGACTCAAATAAACCCGTTTCAAGCAACTCGAGTTCTTTAGACTGAGCACTTTCTTTAAGCCCAACAACAAACTCCGTACTACCCGACCTAAACGCTAAAACTGCCCCTAGTGCATCTTTAGTTGTTAGATAAAAATGAATCAAGCGCCCCTCAAGCTCGAGTGTGACCTTATTTTCTTCTTCACTTAAAAAACCAAGATCGCTTAATGCTAACGCTAAGTCACTAGTCGTAACGTTGCTAGCTACAAACTCGAGTGCGCCTATGGTTTCGCATTTACGGCGGTACTCTCCTGCACTGTGTAACTGAATCTTAGGGAGTTTATTTTGAATTAGGGTCTTAACAGCATTGCTTAGACTTTCAGCAATATCTAGTCGCATGCGGCGTTTGGCTTCAATGGCAAACTGCGCTGCTTGCGCGAACTTGCCTGCACTTTTAGCACCAAAGCCTTTTATGGCAGCTAAGTCACCTTGATTAACAGCTTCAATTAAGCCTTGCAAACTACTTATATTATGCTGCCATAAAACGGCTATTTTTTTAGCCCCTAAGCCGCTTACTCGAAATAAGTCTCTTACGCCTTCTGGTACGCGTTCATACAAATCATCTAAAATGGGAATGCTTTCTTGTGTTTTTAAGAAAGCTAGTTCTGTAGCAACACCCTGCCCTACGCCTCTAATGCTTGTGAGTTTATCGTTCTTGAGTAGGTCAGCAATATCACCTTCAAAAGCTTCAATTTGCCTTGAGGCGTTCATGAAGGCTTTTGCTTTAAAAGGGTCACTAGCCAGAACATCAAGTAAATTCGCGGCCTCTTTAAGCTGAGCCGCGATTTCTTTTTTATTAAGCTCATCCATAACTTGTAGTTTATGATTTGCTGACTAAACTATGGGTTTATGGTGTGACTTAGCAGCTAATCTATGACTAATCTCGAAGGGTCACTAACCAAAATTGATGTTCGCTTTAACCATGATTGTTTAGGTGTTTAACACAGAAGATGCAACATTACTTTATTAATCATGATGTTTGCAAATCATTTTTATGCCGCGTTGTGACGCTTGTACCTGAGGTTTATAAGGCTTCCCTTATAATTCGGGCTTGCCTAGAAGGCTTTACATCCCTCATGTTTGCTTAATGTAATGCTACAAGCAAAGACTGCCTTCTTTTAAGAACTGCGTTCAGAAAGGAAATCTTGTGAAAAGATTTTTGAAAAACAGTAGTATTTTTTTACTTTTATTCGTACTACTGGTTAGTTGTCAATCCGTCGTTCCTGAACTTGAACAAACATCACCAGAATTAGACAAACTAATTAATCAAGATGATGTCCTTATTCTTTTCACTGACTCAGCTCCTACTTTTTTAATGAGTCAAACAGCATCTTATCGTCCTTTCTTAAAACCAGGTACCGTTGATGTTTCATCGGCTAGTAGCAGTGAGTCAGGTTTTTCAACGCAAAGCCTAAGCACGCAAGCCTTTAACTATACTGAAGCAGCTGAGCTCTACGCAATTATGCTGGCTAATCTACTAGGGCGTTATGAAGATCTGAATATTGTTATTCAGCCTGTATCTACTTACGAACAAGGTTCAGCACAATTAAGTACGCGCACGTTTTACGTTGGTAGTACATACGCAGATCCTGTTCCAGCAGCCTTAATCAATGACGCTCTAAGTGGCGCTCCCATAACTTGGATTAATTACCAAATATGGAATCTGGTACCGTTTACTGGCAATAGTGCAGTAGGAGAGCATCCGCTTGGCTTTAGTTACAACACGCTACACGCAAGTTACGATGAAGCTTCTTACACAACAACTTACAATAAAATTGATTATCGCGATTTTACTTTTGATAAATACCTTGCCCCTATGGAAATGATTGAGGTTAAGGCAGAACGTGATGATGTTGTGGTTCATGCGTGGGCGCAAAATAGCACTGGTAAGCGCATACCTTACGCTTTGCAAAGTGGTCAGTTTTGGTATATTGCAGATAATCCTTTTGTATACATTCATGAAACTGATCGTTACTTAATATTTGCAGATTTGCTTGGCCCAATGCTAGGCCGCAATGAAACCTGTGAGCCAAGAGCAATTGCTCGCATGGAAGATTTAAGTCCAAATGACGATTACATTGATTTAAGGCGTATGCTCAACGCACTTCGTAGAGTCAATATTCCTTTTGCTGCTGCTACCATTCCTCTGTATAAAAATAATGACACCGGCGTGACTCAAACTTGGAATGAAAATCCTCAAGCCCTAAGGCAGCTTAGGCGTGTAAGCCGCATTAAAGGCAGAATCTTTCAGCATGGTTACAGTCACCAGTTTGAAGCGTTTAATAACCCTTCAGGTGAAACAGGAACTGACTTTGAATTCTGGCAAGCAACTGACAATGGAACGGGAGGCTTTAACTACATTGGCCCCATTCCAGGACAAACCCCCGCTGATGCACTAGCTCGAGTGAGTGCAGGTAACACTCTTTTACGTAATCTTGGTCTGAATCCTACGGGTTGGGTGACACCGCATTACGCAGCTAATCCTGACTTTTATGATAGCTTTAATACGATTTACCCTCGGGTAATGGAGCGTAGGCTTTACCAAGTTGGTAGCACCGTCGCAGGTCAATTTTTCCCTTATCCTGTTAAAGATGTTGCAGGCACACTTATTTTGCCTGAGACTTTAGGTAGCTTGCAGCCTGGTTACTTGCTTGACCGCATTATGGCAGCCGCTAATGCCAATAAAGCAATGCATTGCCCGTGGGCTGGCCATTTCTTTCATGCTTACACACTTAACCCTAGCTACAATGGGCCTAACGCCATATCAAGAGCGCAATTTGAGAAGCTGCTAAAAGATATTCAGGCGCTTGGTTACACTTACATTGACCCCCTTAGCGTTTCACTGCAATGAAGCTTTTATAAGAACAAACCCAAAAAGCAACTAAAGAAAACAACCACAGTTTACCTAAACTCATATCATTTCCGTTTAGTTC
>CAYGTA010000006.1:0-29450 GCA_964352605.1 uncultured bacterium
ATTCATGCGAATTTGAAGCATTATCAAGCTGCTTATAAAACTATTGTGCCTGAAACGCTGGTGGGGCATGGCAAGCAACGTAACGCTTTGCATGATGTGATTTTGTGTATTGATCAGAGTGGCAGCATGTCTAAGTCAGTGGTTTATGCTAGTGTTTTTGCGTCTGTTATGGCGTCGCTGCCTGCAATTAGTACCAAAATGGTGTTGTTTGATACAAATGTTGTTGATGTCACTGAAGACTTAAGTGATCCGGTTGATTTGATTTTTGGTCTTAGGTTAAAGGGTGGTACTAATATTGATAAAGCAGTGGCGTATTGTGAAACGTTGATTGAGCGACCTAGAGATACGGTGCTTATTTTGATTAGTGATTTGTTTGAAGGTGGCAGTCGGAAAGAGCAGCTTGTGGCGCGTTTGGCAGCTTTGGTTGAAAGTGAAGTGAAAGTTGTTAGTTTGCTGGCTTTGAGTGATGAGGGTGTGCCTAAATTTAATAAAAATCTAGCTGAGCAGCTTGGTGCTCATCAAATACCTAGTTTTGCTTGCACACCAGATAAATTCTCTGAACTTATGGGTGCGGTTTTAAGTGATCAGGATATCAACGGATTTAGCCCTTAATTATCATCAAATTGCCAGCCATTAGTAGTCTGGTGGGTTTTGAGAAGGTTTCGACCTTGCCATCTGCTAAAGTTAAAACTGCGCCAATTTAAAGCTGTCTGATTTTGAGCTTGATAGGTGAGTAGGTTTTTAAGCTCAGTCAAGGTGCTTTCACTCAACTTGTTTGTGTTGTCATTTAGCTGCTTTGCAATAGTAGGGGTGGCATCTAAGCTTAAGTTATAAAGATAGTCAATATCGAGCTCGACAGCGCTATCTAGGCGGTTTAAGTTAGTGTGCGCTATTCTGGCGTCAGGGTTAACAGCATATAAGCCTAGTACGCCTAGCAACCCAAGCACTAGGTAGCTAATGAGTATTTTGGGCGCGTTTTTATAGAACAAGCGAACTAAGAAATAAACCATAATTACCGCTATCCAAACAATGAGCGCAGTGCTGTAAAAGCGTAATTCGGTTAGGCCATAGCTTGCAATATAAAGATTTAAACGACTAAAGGCAGAAACAATAATGCCAAATAGTAAGACAACCAAAATGCTTGCCAGAATTTTGTAAAGCTGCTCGGCTTTAGCTTGGGTAAACCATAAGCCAAGCAAAAGAACGATATGCAGTAAAACCGTAACAGTAACAAGCTCAAAAAAACCACGACGACCATAAGCAGCGTAGGTTAAACTCGAGTTTTCTATGAGTGCTTGACTGGTAAGGGGGTTAAAGCTGCCAAAAAGATAGCTGCCTTGAACCAGCATAAAGCTAAAAAAGAGTAGGATTAAAGAGCCAAATACAATACTTGTTTCGATAACGCCAAAACGGAAGAGGGGTGGTGCATCTGAATCAAACTCGAGCCACGGACTCGTTATAAAGCTTTGGCTGAAGTAGCTGAGTGCTACTAGGCTTGCAAAGCCTGTAAAGAAGAGTTGGCTTGTCAAGTTGCCCAATTTGAAGTTGAAGCTTGTTTCAAGAAGATTGGCAAAAAGAGCATCGGCAGAGGCAAGTAAAATAGCAAATACAAAGACTAACGGAAAGGCAAAGATGAGCCCTCGGCTTATGGCTAGAAAACGGGTACTGCTTTTTTGGTTACTGAGGTTTGCGAGTTCTTTCCAAGGGCTTTGAAAAAGAAGCCTAAAGGGCGAGAAAATGAAGCCAACGCTGGTTCTTATGCAATTAATGACGAGCTCGGTGACGTTGCTGTTTTTGAGTTTGGCTAAGCTTACTTGGGCAGCTATAACTAAGGCTAAAAAAAGCTGTATGAATACATTTAAACTTTGTAAAAATAACGAGGCTCGCCAGCTAAATACTATAGCTAAGCTAACTAAACCTACAACTAAGAGAGGGTTGGGGGTTAGCTCGAGTTTGCCGTAGCGGGGTAAGAAATAAAGGCTTGTGCTCACTATAAGGCTATAGAGGCTTAGGTTTATGCCAAGGGGGAGCGAGCGCAAAAGGAAATTTGCGAGCATGCCTAGCCCTAAACTTATAAGAATAATAATGATACTTTGTTGTGCATTTAGGGGAAAGGTATTTTGATTTAGGGGTGTAGGCTTAGTCGTTTTGCTAGTTTGAGATGACATAAATAAAACCTCTTGAATTCGTGTGTAACTTACACATTATGTGTATTATTTTGACTTTTGTCAAGTAGGCGATGCTTAGAAACTACAAAGCCAAGCCCAAAAAGACTTCAAAACTATACTGATGCTTACAAGCATCCCTCAAAAAACTCGCTAAACTAAGACTTGTGAAGCTCGAGTTATCAAAAGCTAAATACCCTGTGAGCATTGCCCCCATGATGGATTGGACAGATCGAAACTACCGTTTTTTTATGCGCCAAATAAGCAAAAAAACTTTGCTTTACACAGAAATGGTGACCACAGGCGCAATCTTATTCGGAGACAAAGCCAGACATCTTGATTTTTCAGAAGAAGAATTACCGGTAGCACTACAACTCGGCGGAGACGATCCGCAAGCACTCGCCCAATGCGCCAAACTAGGAGAAGAATGGGGCTACACAGAAATTAATCTAAATGTCGGCTGCCCAAGTAGCCGCGTTCAAAACGGAAACTTTGGTGCTTGCCTAATGGCACAACCCGAACTCGTAAGCCGCTGCGTTGCAGCCATGAAAAAAGCCGTTAACATTCCTGTAACCGTCAAACACCGCATAGGCATAGATGAACTCGACAAATACGAAGACATGTACCATTTTGTTCACACCGTAGCGCAAGCAGGTGCAGATCGCTTCACTGTGCATGCCAGAAAAGCATGGTTAAATGGCCTTAGCCCTAAAGAAAATAGAACCATACCCCCCCTACGCTACCCAGACGTGTACAAGCTAAAGCAAGCCCTACCAGAACTCGAGCTTGAAATAAATGGTGGTATTAAAACCCTTGAAGCCATCAAACAGCAGTTAGGCCATGTCGATGCCGTTATGATTGGCCGAGCTGCCTACGAGAACCCTTATCTTTTTGCCCTTGTAGACCAAGTCTTTTATGGAATGACAAACCAAGCCCCAAGCAGACAAGAGGTTGTTCTAGGCATGCTTGACTACGCAGAGCAACAAATGCAAAAAGGAAAATACCTAAATACTATAACTAGACACATGCTTAGCTTATTTAACGGCAAGCCGGGTGCTAAAGCATGGCGACGAGCCATTAGCGAAAATGTACATAAACAAGGTGTAAGCGTAGATTTACTTTCAGATGCCCTAAACATCTTACCTGAAGATGCCCTAAATGAGAGACCAAAGCTAGAAGCGCTCGTTACTAGCTAGCCTTTTAGAATGTCAAGCAAAGGCTATGAAAGAAGATGCTTAAACGCTACGAACTAGCAAACGGCATTATTGCTTATGAAATGGCGTTAGGCAAAGAGCCAAGTTTAAGAGCTTGGTCCTACCGCATAGGCAAAACCCTCATTGATACAGGCCCGCCCAAGATGCGCAAAACCTTTTTGCCCATCTTACTAAATGACGGCCCCATAAACACCATCTATGTCACGCATCACCACGAAGATCATAGCGGTTTAGCCGCAGACATACGCAGCCAAACTGGGGCAAAGATAGTGCTTTCACGCTACTGCGCACCCCTTACACAAAAAGGCTTCAGGCAGTACCCCTATCATTACCTTTACTGGGGAAAATTTAAACCGTTCAAAGAAGATAAACAAATTAACATACCGCCACTTGGCAAACAAACATGGCAAACAGAAGATGGAGAATTTCAGCTCATTCACGCTCCCGGTCACTCTCACGACTTAAGCGTTGTGTATGACGCAGAGCGCAAAGCCTTATTTGCAGCCGATCTATACCTAGGGCCAAAACTCAAAGTCATGAGAAGAGACGAACACTGGCATCATCTAGAAGCATCCTTAAAAAGAATACTCGAGAACTGTGACTTTGACCTACTGCTATGCGGACACAGACCTGCCTTCCAAAATGGCAAAAGCTTGCTAGAAAAAAAGTATAACTGGATGCACTCGAGCCGAGCTAAGTTTGAAGCTTTATGCTTAGAAGGTAGAAGTAGAAACGAAGCAACTAAAGAGGTTTTTGGTTCAGCTTTTAATTCCTTTACGTTCATTTCGCTAGGAAATGTAAGCCAAAAAAATATGCTGCTATCGTTACAAAAGCACTATAAAGCCAGACCTGATGTAGCTCGGCAAGGCGGGCAAAAATGGGCTAATTATGACTTTTCGGAGTAAGCTAAAGTCAGTTTTTTGTAAGAAAATAGTAATAGTTCCGTAATGATGCATTCTTATACTTGTTTAAAGCAATTAAGGAGTATAAGCATGATTCGCATTCGCTTTCCCAATGAACTAGAAGCTTGTATAGAAGCAGGGCAATGGTCTTGTGAAGACAGCCGAGTAGAACGCTTACTCAACGCCATGCGTGCTCCATGGGACGCACAAAACAGCGATGATCGACATGACGCTGAGATTGCCTCAAAAGTTCTTGGTGTAGAAATACTTGACTTAAACTAAGCTAAGTTCAGTCCTATTAAGATGGTCTCGAGCTGTAAATTAAAGGATTTTGCTCATCACTATTAAGCTCATCACCTTCTTTAAGACCAGCAAGATAAGCAGCAGGCAAAACATTTGCTTTTCCATTAAAAATTGAACCATCAGGCATATAAGCGCAAGTCATGGCTCTTCGAGAACCGGGCGTCATGTTAGCCCCAGCACCATGCGCTACTAAGCCATTATGAAACGAGCAAGAACCTGCCTTCATAGGTGCAGGAACAGCTTCTAGCTTTGCCCAATCAGGATATTCCCTAAACAAATCCCCAATATTTTGACCAATATTGACATTTTCAAAGCTGGCTGTCTTATGGGTGCCGGGCACAAAGTATAAGCAACCATTCTCAAGCGTTACATCATCTAAAGCAACCCACATACTGATAGCTTGTCTAGACGAAAACGACCAGTAAGGGTTATCAAGATGCCAACCCGTCGGGTTACCCCAAGCTTGCTTAATAAGTGCCTGATCATGCCAAATGCGAATGCCATCAACACCCGCCAAATCAGCTGCCATTTTGCCTAGCTGAGCGTCAAACATAAGGTCACGCATGGCATCATGATCTTGCCAAAGATTAATGCGCTGCACAAAAACTTTATCATAATATCCATCACCAGCCTGCCATTTTTCATCACCCTCTCGACCCGCTAGTTTTGTTTTACCCCGCGCAGCAATAGCTTCATCTACGACAGTTCGCCAATGCTCGAGTTCTGAAGGTGTTAAAAAGTCATCTATGACAATAAAGCCATTTTCTTGATAGCTATCAATTTGAGCTTGATTCAGATTGGTATTCATACTGCCTCCATAAAGCGCTTGGGTTATTAAGTTGTGGATAGAGGAAGTATAGACCAAGTAGCGCTAGGTTTCAAAGTATTTATTTTTGCTTACCCTAAAGCAGAAGCGCTGTAACCTTCTTCTTCAACAGCAGCTATGAGCTGCTCAACATTGACTTGCCCTTCAACCTTCACAATGCCAGAAGAAAGATCAACACTTACCTTTTCGCTACCCGTTACCCCTTCGAGTGCTTCTTGAACTGCTTTTGTGCAGTGCCCGCAGGTCATACCTTTTACTTTTAGTGCCGTCATTGTGACTCCTAATTTATAACAGTTAAGTACTTAAACACTCTAAGATTAGCATGTAAAATAGCGCTGTAAAGCTGTGTAAACTAAGGTTCAGCCCTTGCTCCCCAAGATTAAAAGTAAAGCAGGCTTGTTTTTAAATAAAGCTAAAAATTGGAGTGAAGTGAGAAAGGCTTAAGCAATGCAATGCCAAACTAATTTGTTTCTTTAAAAGCTAGATAAACTAGCAACTATGTTATTGATAGGTTTACTATTAGCTATGCTTGGCTCGGCCCAAGCCCAAATTGAACCCCAAAGTTTACCAGCCTGCCCAGATAAACCTAATTGTGTATCTAGCCAAGCTGACCCTAGTGACAGCGAGCACTACATGCAAGCCGTGCCTTACGGAAAATCAGAAGAAGAAGTCATTCAACTGATTGAAAGCACACTCTTATCGCAAGCAAGAAGCAAACTCGAGCTTGCGACAGATAACTATGTGCATGTTACTTTCAGATCACGTATTTTTAGATTTGTGGATGATGTTGAAGTCATGCTAGACAGAGACGCCAAACTAATTCATTTTAGGTCAGCTGCCAGAATGGGGCAGAGTGACATGGGTGTGAACCGTCGACGTATGGAAACATTTGTACAAAACCTAGCAGAAGCGGTACGCTAAGCTAAATTACCTAGCTAAAGGAGACAAAATGAATTTAGAGCATCTTGCTTTTAATGTTCCTGAGCCAAAAGCACAAGCAAAATGGTACGTTGACCATTTAGGAATGAAACTCATCAGAGATATTCCTAGCGCTCCCTTTATTACTTTTATTGCAGATGACGCAGGCTCACTCATTGAGCTATACGCCAACCCTAATGCAACCATTCCAGATTATAAAAGCATTAGCCCCTACACGCTTCATTTGGCCTTTGCAACCGATGACATAGAGGGAGACAAAAGTAAACTTATAAATGCAGGTGCAAGCGATACCGGCATAAGTGATACTTTGCCTACAGGGGATGCCTACTCTTTTGTACAAGACCCATGGGGGCTTAGCATTCAACTTATTAAAAGACCCAAACCCCTTCTATAAAAGCATGAATATAGATGATGCCATCTATGATGAAGCTCGAGTACCTAGTTTTGAACTACCTCAACTCTTAAGCCTTACTAACGGCCAAAATGTCCAAACAAAAGCAGATTGGCAAAAGAGAAGAAAAGAAATACTCGAGCTTTTTTCAGAACATGTTTATGGTTTTACGCCACCACAAAAACTAAAGCCTAGGTATGTTTTGCTAGAAGAATCTGACAACGCTCTGCAAGGCCTAGCCAAACGAAAACAAATTCAAGTCACACTCGAGCGTCTTGGGAAGTCTATTTCATTTACTCTTTTGCTTTATATTCCAAAGCTTGGCAAGCCTAGCCCTTGTATTTTGGGTTTAAATTTTCAAGGCAACCATAGTATTCACACAGATGAGCTCATCCTTAAAAAAGAAAAGCTCGAGTCTTCAAGAGGGGGTGTAAGTAGAAGGTGGCCCTTAGCGTTTATCCTTCAACAGGGTTACGCAGTTGCAACGATTCACTGTGAAGATCTTATGCCAGATAAGCCTGAGGGATTTAAAGATAGTGTCAATGAACTGTTCTTAGATTCAACGACTACATGGGGAGCTATTGGCATGTGGGCGTATACGCTCTCACAAGCTTTAACTTATTTAGAAGCAGATGCAGATATAAATGCTGAGCAGGTCATTGCCTTCGGACATTCTCGTCTGGGTAAAGCCGCCCTTTGGTCTGCTGCGCAAGATGAACGCTTTGCTGCTGTTATTTCTAATAACTCTGGGTGCATGGGTGCAGCCTTATCTAGGCGGTGTTTTGGTGAACGCGTGCATCACATTAACGGCAGATTTCCGCATTGGTTTAGTGAAAAGTTTAAGGCTTTTGATTTCAAAGAGGATGTTTTGCCTATTGACCAGCACATGCTGTTAGCCTTAGTTGCACCAAGACCTCTTTACGTAGCAAGTGCCCAAGAAGACCTTTGGGCTGATCCGAAAGGCGAGTTTTTAGGTGCAAAAAATGCTAGCGAGATTTATGAGCTTTTGGGGGTAAGTAATATCGCGGATGCCGAGATGCCAGACGTACATAATCCCATTGTTAAGAACGTAGCTTATCATTTAAGAGCAGGCAAGCATGATGTCGGTTTATATGACTGGCACCAGTATCTAGCGTTTGCAAATAGCTTTGTGCGTTAAGCTTAATAGCTAGGTAATTCAATAACGTAGCTATCGACCGAGCCAGAGTCATACCAATCACTACCAAACAAAATACGTGTTCCACTAGGGCTAATAACAGGATGAGGTTCACCAAAGTAAGCTGTGTAGTCACCTTGGGTTGCATCTTTACCAAAGCTACGACTATGAGCCAAACGACAGACCGCAAAGTCATCAGGGTCTGTATTGACCAAGAAAAGCTCAGAGACTAAAACAGGGGCAGGTTCATTAGTGTCAAAATAGTCAAACTGCCCATATGCAATACTAGACATAGCTACCCAACCCGGTTGTTGCGTGGCTAAACTAGAGGCATGCACCCCAGAATGAGGATAGCTAAAACCATTATGCTCACCAACAACAACCCGACATTCACCTGTCTCTAAATCATAAGCCGTTAAAAAGCCAATGCCCTTAGTGACTGAGTCATCGCAGCCCAAAGGTGAGGCGTTATAGTTCGTAACAAAATAAGCATCATGACCATTGCTCAGCTGACCCATAACCGAATGTTCAGCCTTAAACTCACCATTAGCGTACCTAGAAACATCTAAAGAAAGCTCGAGTTCTAAATCTGTATTCAAAACGTCGCCTTGTTGAAAGAATCTTGTTCCGCTGGGTGCAGGGTTTAAGGCGTACCAAGGGCTGTAGCTTGTATTTTCGCCCATGTTTATAGTCTTGCTCAGACTGTCAGTACTAAGTCGATAGTAAAAGCTTTGAAAGGGTTCAGCAGGGCAGCGAAGACCTACTACATCAGAGTCCCAAGAAATCATTTGTGGATCGTTACCTGCGGTTGGTAGCACACCATCTGCGCATACATCTGTAAAATCATGCAGTATGGTTTGCGAATCATCACGCACATCAAATGCCATAAACTGACCATAAAAAGGCGACGCTTTACTTAAGTAATAAAAAATATTTGGGTCAGAATGATGCCAGTAAAGCTGCTCTAAATCACGCGGACTTATGTTAAGAGGTCTAAGGTAAGCGTAAGTTTTACCATCATAAAGATGATGTCCTGCACCCCCAAGACCCGTGTGGTAAAGCATAAGTAAAGACTCATCAGCATTCCAAGACTGAATTGTATTGTACATTGGTTTAACAACCTGACCAAATTCAGCCGCACTAATTCGCGTTATTTTGGTTTTAAAGCTTGGCTCTAGAAAAGGTTCTAAGGGTTCTGGCTTAGACATAAAAGGAATACTAAATTGCTCTTGATGGTTTACCAAGCCTTCGCATAAATCATCTTGAGACCAAGCTGCAGTTAGAAAAAATAGTGAAGCTAAAAAGATTGTAAAAGCAAATTTTTGCGTCACCTAAACGGTTCCCAAAAGCCATTTATAAGTGCTTCTTGATTCATCAAAATGCTCCTTCGCTAAACTCAAACTTAGTTAAAAGTTGCGCACTAACTGCCACTGCAATAGCTTGCGGGCTTCGCCCTGGTACACCCTCAAGACCAATAGGTGTTGTGACACGCTCGAGTGTCTGCTTACTATGTCCAAGCTTTAAAAGTTCTTGTTTGAAGTGTTGCCATTTGGGGTTGCTGCCAATTAGCCCAATAAAAAGATGCCTGTCTTGACGTAAAACTTTATCTAAAATAGCTATGTCTTCAGCGTGATCATGCGTCATGATTAAAATTTGACTATCTTCAGGTATGTCGATAAGTTTTGATTCAGGTATATCTGCATGCAATTTAATTAAAGTAGCTAAAGCACGCTCATTAAGGTCACCGTTTAGCTGTTCTTTGCGTGAATCAATAAGGTATATATCTAAAGGAAATAAGCTCATTATGTGAATCAGCGCCCAAGCAACATGACCTGCACCAAAAATCGAAAGGCTAGATTTTGTTGGGTAAACAGGCTCAAACATAAAACTGACTTTGCCTCCGCAGCATTGTACGCCGTAGTCGCCTCCTTTTGGGTTTAAGGTTAGAATTAGCGTTTGAGCTTGCTTTCCTTTTTGTGCTAGACAGTCTTTTGCTTTGCTAATAGCAACGTGCTCTAAATTACCGCCACCAATCGTGCCATAACTGTCATTAGCTGAAACAAGCATCTTGCTACCTACATGCCTCGGGCTATGGCCTACAACATGGGTCACTGTCACAATGACAAAAGGAATATTCTGTTGTCTAAGTTCTTGGGCTGTATTAAGCCACTTCATACATTAACTCAAAAGCCGAGTTGTTCAGCTGGGTTCACAAAGGCAACCAGACTACCATTCGGGTTGGTTCTTGCCATATAGAATTTTAGAGCGTTAGCAGGCATGAGTGTGCCGCCACCTAAGTAGCCAATAACATCACCTTGCTGAACAATATCGCCAATAGAAACTAGCGGCAATTCTTGTAAATTAATATAGGTAGACCCCAAGGTTTCGCTATGCTGAATGCTAACCAAATAACCATCATTTGCCGATTGAAACGCCATATTCGTAACAATGCCATTATGAATAGCCACAACGGCAGCGCCTGCTTGATCGGTTGTCATAATGACGCCTGAAAGACCAGAGCCAAACGAACTTGCCAAGGTTGGTTGAACAATAGGGTAAATGTAGCCAGAACTAAGTTCAGGCAACGGCGTACCCAAAGCAGCGAGCCTTGTTTCAGCTTGCTCAGCCTCAGCAATCAGCTCATCACGCTCAGCATCGGTATTAGCCGCAGCAGCCTGACGACGCTTTTCATCTGCCTCACGTCTAAGCCGCGCTTTCTCTTGTTCTAACTGGGTAATCGTTGAACTAATGACCCGCTCGAGTTCTTGTTGCTCTTGTAACAAAGCTGCTTTTATAGCAAGCTGACCTTCTTGGCTTGACTCTAAATTAGCAATAGCATTATCTAATTCAGCTTGCTTACTGGCAAGTTCCGCTTCATTGCTAATTAACGCATCTTTTTGCTCTGTTAAACTTGAAAGTTGAGTTGCGTGTTCTTGCTGCAAAATCGCCAACTCATTTGCCTTTATACTTAAGCTCTCAAGTAAAGCAAGATCCTGCTCTGCTAAAAGAGATAAGTAATAGGTTTTTACTTGCAAATCATGGAAATTGGTAGAGCTGTTAAGTGCATTAGCAAAGGCGCTATTGCGTTGCTTATACAAATCAATAAGTAAACCCTCAACATGAGTTTTTAGCTTACTAACATCCTCCTGTAAACTACTTAAATCTACCTGAGTAGAAGCTAACTGAGTACTCAAAGACTCAATATTTGTTTCAAGCTCGAGCTTGTTTGACTTTAAGGCAGATAAATTCTCACTAATGCTGTTGCGTTCTGCTATTTCTTGGTTGAGTGCAGCTGCGTTTGAGCCGAGACTTTCTTCAATGGAACTTAATTCTGAGTCACGCTCTTGAAGTAAAGATTGATAAGTAGCAACATCCTGCTCGAGTTGTGTTTGCAAACTGCTGCTTTCTTGCGTTAACCCATATGAATAAAATATTACTAAATTTAAAAGAAGGAGCATTTTTTTCATCTAAACCTCTTCACGTAAATGCTGAGCTATAGACAAGGCACTACCAATAATGCCTACGAGTAAAGAAAGGGCAAACAGTAAACCTGTTACCCGTCCTAAAAGCCAAATGTCTCTAACAAGCGGCAAAAACTGTAACTGGGCAGTCAAGCGGTTCACGATAAGCTGATAAGCCGGTATGACCAAAGCTAAAGAAATAAGGGCGCTAAACAAACCCAATAAAAAGCCTTCAATTAAAAAAGGTGCTCGAATGAACTCACGTGTTGCGCCAACCAAGCGCATGACTTCAATTTCTCTAGCTCGAGCGGTTATGGCTGCCCGAATGGAATTAACAATGGCAAAAAGACTACTTGTGAGTAGCACAATAATTAAAATAGAACCAATAATTTGCACGGCATTATTGATAGCTATAAAGGTTTGTGCAGCGTTAGAACTGTCTTGCACTTGTGCTACGCCGGCTAAATTTCTAAGCTGATTGGTAACGGTTGCTTCAAAGCTAGGGCTTACTATTCTGACATCAAAACGGTCAGGTAGAGGGTTGCCAATAAGGTCAGTAGCTCGAGCAATGGTTGGTAGATCTCTACCTAAATCAGCAATAGCTTGTTCTTTAGGTATGAAATCAACCGTTGTCGTTTCAGGCCAAACTCTAATTTGCTCTTGTAACAAAGCAACATCAGCAGTTTCAGATAAATAAACACTAAGCTCTAACTCGCTTTGAACACGTTGTAACCAGGCGTTTAAATTAAGGGTAAGTAAACTAAAGCCAGCCAATACAGTTAAAGACAAAATCATAGTTGCAATGGTTGATACACTTGCTACCCAATTGGCCCGAATAGCTTTAAATGCTTGCTGCCATGCGTACACTTAAATTGTCCTTCTTGTAGCTATTCGCTTAGTCATTTGAACCCACCAAAGTTATTTGCCTTAAGCGCGATTTTTCGCTCAACCATTTATACCAAATTTAAGCCTGACTTAGGTTATATGAGTAAGGCAAACGTCTTTCATTATCCTATAGCGCTAATACGCGATAAATAATTAAAGGCAAGCATACCCCTACTACCAAGTCCGATGGGAGCATATAAATCTCTTTAGAGTTTATTAAGCGTATTAGCGGACTTGGTATTGGTTTCAACGGTCCAAGACCGCGTTTAGTCCTTTAAGAAACGAAACGGAAATGGTATAAGCCTTAAAAGTTTGCCTATTCCAAGGCCTGAATAACAACATCTGTAAAAGCTTCAGTAGATGCACTACCCCCAAGTTCAGAGGTACGCACTTCTGAACTAAGCGCTTTGTTTACCGCAGCATCAATACGAGCAGCCTCTGCTTTCTCACCTAAATACTCGAGCATCATAGCGGCGCTAAGAATAGCCGCGGTGGGGTTAGCCACGCCTTTACCTGCAATATCAGGTGCGCTACCATGAACGGGTTCAAAAAGAGCATGGTCATTACCTAAATTTGCACTCGGGGCAATCCCTAATCCCCCAACAAGACCCGCCATCAAGTCACTTAAAATATCACCAAACAAATTGGTTGTAACCATCACATCAAAGCTTTGGGGTTGTCGAACCAGCATCATGGCGGCTGCGTCAACAATAATGTCATAACTATCTACACTAGGCTCGAGCTTTGCTTCTTCAAAAGCAGTACTTAAAAACAAACCACTCGTGACAGGTAAAACATTTGCCTTGTGAATAATGGCTAAACGAGAGCTGCGCTGTTTAGCTAAGTCTAGCGCAACTTTAGTTATACGCGCACTTGCCTTTTTTGTTATAACAGCATCAGCAATAGCCGTATCACCGTAACGGCGTTCTTGCGCTACATAAAGCCCCTCGGTATTCTCACGAACCATAAGCATGTCAATGCCTTCAAGACTGTCTTTAACAGGCCGACTCTTAGCAGGCCTTAAATTAGCAAATAACTCGAGCTCTCGCCTTAAGTAACGAATAGCACTAAAAAACCCTTCTACTGAATGTTTTGGGCTAGTAAAAGCACCAGCTAAAGTCGCGTCACTAGCTTTGATGATATCAAAAGTTTCTCTAGGTACACTCGTGCCTGTTTGCTCAAAGGTTTCCCACCCTGCACTCGCAGTAACAAAATCAAACTCGAGTTTGCTTGCCTCTAATACTCGTCTTGCTGCCGGAATAACTTCTTTACCTACCCCGTCACCTGCTAATAAACATATCTTGTACATAATGCTCCTTTAAATCACTTTTTCCTTAAAGCTTAAAATACGGCTAAGTAATTATGAGCATACCAATTGTTGCTTTTAGAATCGGCTCAATTGGACTAAATAAGTGCTAGACTAAGCTAATGGATTTGCATGGCAAACTAAGCGATGGTGGACTCGCTAGTTTACTTCAGTACTTAGCTATGAATAACGTTACGGGTGTTCTGACTTTGCGGCAGTTTCAAGGCACTAAAAGTTATATCTTTTTTAGGGAAGGTAAGCTCGTTCATGCTGGACTGGGTGAACAGAGCGAAGCTGGTGTAAGAACAGATATAGATGCACTTGCCGTATTGCTTAGTTGGGGTGAAGGTCGCTTTTCTTTTCATAAAGATATTCAAGCACCCATCGAAAGCCAAAAACTTCCTTTAGAGCAAGCCCTGCTTGAGGCAACAAGACGTGTTGATGAAAGCAAACGTTTGGGGCGACTCTTACTTCACGAAGACACTGTCTTAAGTTTAAAACCTTTAGGCCCAGACATTAGCAAAGTCTCACTAAGTGTCGGTGCTATTCAATTCATGGGATTTCTAAATGGTCGAGATAACTTAAGGGATTTAGCCTACAAAAGACAATTACCGCTAGAAAATGTACTTGCTTACGCGGAAGAACTAATAGAACATGATTTAGCTACCATGACGGCGGTACTTGTATCACCTGTCTTTGTTGCCGATCTAAAGTACTTACTTATAGACTTTTTAGGGCCAGTAGGCAGCATTTTACTAGAAGATGTACTTTACGAACTAAACCTAAGCGATAAACAAGTACCCGAACGACTCATACATGATGTCATAGGGGGCTTACGTAAACAACTCGAGTCTGAAGGTAGTGCCTTATGGTTTGAGCGGGAATCACGTAAGCTTTGTAGTCACTACGGGATTACCGTATTTGCATAGTGAGCAAGGATGTTGGAATTTAGAGCTTTAAATACCTTCCTTCAAAAGAAGGATGACAAGAACAATTGAGACCTTTAAACTCTATTGTATGAATGAGACCATGCCTGAAAAAGGTAGTAAAACTCTCAAAACCAGAACACCTAATGTAAACTCAACTGAAGCAGCTGCAAAAGCAGGTGGTCCTTTAGAGCAAGTTATTAAAAGTGTATTAACAAAATTGAGTAACGCAGATGTCATAGCAGCCAAAAAACGTGTTGAAGACAAAAAGGCAAACTATCAAAATGATAAGCAAGCGCTAATAGAAAACATCATTAAAGAAAAAGTACAGCAAACAGCATTAGTCGGTGCAGCAAGCTCGAGTGCTTCCTTAATACCAGGCTTAGGAACCCTTACTTCTTTAACCGTTGGTGCGCTTGCAGATGTATCTGCAAGCCTGAAACTTCAGTCGGAAATGGTGTTAGAACTCGCTGCTGCGTATGACTATCCGCTTAGTGATTTTGACCAGCAGAAAGTTATCTTTTTGGTTACAGGTGTCAGTACAGGCAGTAACGCTCTGTTTGGGCGTATGGGCCGAGAAATGACTAAAGCCATTTCAGAGCGCTACGCTAAAAAATGGTTCTTAAGGGCCATTCCTATCGTAGGCGTTGCTACGGCAACAGCTACAAACGCGTTAACAACTTACCTTATAGCAGCTCGAGCAAAAAGCTATTTTGAAGGTGACAACATAATACCCAACTGGCAAGAGAGCCTAAAACGTTTGACTAAACTCGAGCGTGAGAAGCTAAGAGCGTGGCTGAAGGGTAGTAGCTCTGTTGTAGAAAGGACAGATGAGGTTTCTAAGCTTAAAGAAGAGCTAAAAGACTAAGTATCTTCGTCATTTTCGTTACTTAGGGAAGCTTGATTTTCGTCTTCGTTTAGCTCATTTTGTGTTGCATGTCCTGCTTCTTGATAGGCAGGGCGTTTGTATAAATATTCTTCTATGATAACTTTGCCTAAAGCGACACTGGGCACAGCTAAAAGCGCGCCTAATAAGCCAAACATACCTGCGCCTGCCAAAATGGCTAGAAGTACGGTTACGGGATGCAAATTGGTGCTTTTTGATAAAATGTAGGGGCCTAGTAAATTACCTTCTAGTTGGTTAGCGATTACAAAAACAATGACTGAGCCTAAAGCTGCCCAGGGGCTTACCGTAAAACCAAGCAAAACAGCTGGAATGACACCAATAATAGGACCAAGGTAGGGAACAAGATTAAAAATAGCGGCTAAGAAACTAATAGCAAGTCGTGATGGGATGCCAAGTACACTCAGGCCAATGTAAATAAATATACCAAGACACAGAGTTATGAGAAGCTGACCGCGTATGTAACCACCTACAGCTACATCTGCTTTTTGGCTTAAGTCTTTGACTAGGGGTCGGTAGCGCACAGGAAATACACGTCTAAAGCTTTCAACAAATTTAGGAAAGTCTGATAGAAAATAAGCACTGGCTAATATAATCAAGACTATTTGCAAGGTTGTTGAAATAATAGACGTTGCACCCGATAGTAAAAAAGAAGGACCTGACTTAGCAAGCGTTTCAAGAAAGGTATTGATACTGTTGACTGCGCTTGTTAACAGGCCTTGCAAGCGTTCTTGTATCAACAAGCTTAATTGTTCGTCTGAAGTTTGCACGCCAAATCTTTCAGACAAAGAGCTAGGCAAGTTGCTGATTAAGTTTGTCCACCAAGTTGTGATATTGCCTGTCATGCCTGCTATTAAGCCGCTAACATTATCAAAAGCAAGCGGGAGTAGAGATATAAATCGACCAAGCTGTCCAATGATTTCTGTGAGTAGCACCGATCCTAAAACGAGTAGGTTAATGAGCAAGATGTAAACAATGACAACACTTAAAGAGCGCCGAATACGAATGCGACCTAGCAGGTCAACAACAGGATTTAATACATACGCAACTACAAAGCCAATAATGCCAACTTGCAAAGCAAAGATATAGCCACTACGGTATTGAATAAGTAGAAAAATGACAAGGCCAATGCCTAAAAGATAAGTAAAAGCCCTTACCCAGTAATGCCGCCAAACAAGTTCAAAAGAGGTAGGTTCATGCGGCATGCTTTAGGGACCTACAAAGAGACTTTGAGCAGCATCTCTAACCGCTGCTGGAGAGCCGATACTCTGACCAAAAAACCTACCATCAGGAAACCAGACTTCAAAGTGCAATCTAGCGCCACGTGTAGAGCCAGCAACACCATCATCGGTACCTGAATTACCAACAGCAGCAATCACTTGACCCCTATAAACCTGTTGCCCAACCTCAATGTCGGGCTCAATACCTGACAAGTGTGCATAGCGAAGAATACGACCATCAGCAAGCTCGAGCCATACTTGCCGACCTCGTAGCAGGTTAAGGTCTTCTTCGTTAGCACCTCTATCAGAGACTTTAGCTAAGAGGGCTTCCCAATCAGGTTGAGAGAGTTCGGTAAAGACGGTATCTGCTCTTATGACGGTGGCATCTGCTGAAGCTATGACAGATTGGCCAAAGACAATGGGCGTGCCTGAGTCATTACCGTAAAAATCAAAGCCTTGGTTTTCACCTCGCCTGTAAATACGGGGACTGCTCGGCAAGTAGCTATCATCTTCAGGAAGGCTGGCACCAGGAATAGGAAACCATAGACCTTCTGGTGCCAGACTTGCTTGTACTTGTGGGGTAGGTGTATTAAGAATGCTTGTTTTTAATGCTTGGTTTTCAGATCGCATTCTAAAGTAGATAACTGTCATGAAAATGCTAAATAGAAATAACAGTAGAAGTAAATACCAACCTGGTTTAATTCGTTTTAGTGTTGTCATAGTAACCTCTTGCGGTTTGTCTAAGCTAAGCCGCTTCAGTTTCACTCAAGCTAGCAAAGGTCAAACGTTAAAAGTGAATTGCTTTACAATTTTCTTCACTTTAAATTTCCAAAAGAGTGTAACACGTAAAAAAAAAGCCAAGGCAAATTTGCCTTGGCTTAGAACCTTATTACTGTAACTAAATTTAAGCAGAAACGGTTTTACCAGCACGAATACAAGATGTGCAAACACGCATACTTTGAGCTTGGCCATTGCGCCAAACCTTTGTGCGCTGTAAGTTAGGGTATTTCCAAGTTTTGGTTTTACCCGTTGTATTACGACCTACGCCACCTTTACTTTTTGCCTTACCAGATTGAACAAGTAAATTACGAACAATCGGACCTTTTCCACAGACACCACATACTTTTGCCATAATGAGTCACCTCTAATTAATCTAAACTGACAATCTTCAATCAGTAAGCATTTCTTTCTTGGCCTAATAAGCTCAAGTCAACCTTAGAATAATAGCATGATTTTAGAGATTAAGACAAATCTGCTTAATACTTCCCAATATGAAGTAAAAATCTGCGTTATAATCTTGGCTTAAGAGAAGAAAAACAACACTTTGAAAGGATGCAACCATAAATGCCTAAGCTAAACACTATCTTAGCTGTCCTATTTTGCATCATGATAGGCGCTAGCTATGCACAAGATATCCCAGATGAAGGCGATTTCATTATATCTTACGAATCATCCAACTATGACCTTTACACACAATATGCAAAAGACCTAAAGAACTTAGGTTTTTTTGAATCAAAAATATCAGATCTCAATGACAGTATTGCTTTGCCTTATCATGTAGGTGTAGTTTTTGCACCCTGCGACGTTATCAACGCTTTCTGGAACCCAAATGATGTCACCATAACCATGTGTTACGAACTTAAAGAATTTCTTTATGACATGTTTCGGGCACAAACCCAATCTCAGCAAGAGTTAGACTTTGCTGTCCTTGGTGCCTTGGAATTCATCTTTTTTCATGAACTAGGACACGCCCTAGTAGACATTTTTGATATTCCCTTTACAGGCCGCGAAGAAGACGCAGTCGATCAATTCTCAACCGTCTTTTTAATAAGCCAAGATCTAGGTGTCGAATCAGCCTTATCAGGCGCATCCTTCTTTTACCTCACAGGCTCGAGTACCGATGATCTTGTTTTTTGGGGTGAGCATTCACTTGATCAGCAGCGTTTTTACGATATTGTTTGTTTGGTTTATGGTTCTGACCCTGAGACGTATTCTCACTTAATTTTACAAGAGCAAAAAGGTTTTTTGCTTAGTAATTCAGAAGGTTATTTACCTAAAGAAAGGGCAGATCGTTGTCCTTCTGAGTTTAATGATATTAGCCGAAGCTGGTCAACCTTACTCAATAGCTATGTGGCTTTAAAAGAGCCTGGAACAAGCCCTGAACCCCAAGCTAATTTGCAGTTAGAACTCCATGCTGCTTACGCTGCCAACGGCTTAGAAGGCGTTTTAGAAGCTAATGATGATAAGTACAGCAGTAACGAATACTACGATACCTACACTTTAGATCTTGAAGAAGGTCAAGAGGTTCGCTTTGAACTGGTTTCACATGAGTTTGATACTTGGCTCATTGTTAAAGACCCTAATGGTAATAGTTTTTACAATGATGACTATACAAATGACTCCGGTTTTGCCTCGCGTTTAACTGTACCCGTTGTTAACGCAGGAGAATGGACCATTGAAGTTACCAGTTACGAGGCAGAAGAGGCAGGAACATACCTTATTGGTTACTACACTCTCGACAATACCTACAATAGTCTAGTTGAAGGAAGCTTAAGCGAAACATCAGATATTTTTAGTGAAACAGGTGAATTCTACAAATTATATGACTACAGTTTTGAAGAAGGTGAAAGCGTAGTTATTGCCCTAAGTTCTTTAGAATTTGACCCCTATTTATTTGTAGCAACACCAAGTGGTGAAAACTTTGTAAATGATGATTTTGAAAATCAAAAAAGCCTCTCAAGACTCGAGTTTGTAGCGCCCGAAACGGGTGACTACCAAGTTTATGTAACCACGCATGATGTTGCTGAAGTTGGTTCTTACCAAATGGTTATGGGCTTTAGTAGCCCTACCACACCTATTGAAGTAAGCCCAACGCCAAGCGAAACGGCTGCTGAAGCACCTCAAGAAACAACGCAAGAAACAACGCAAGAGGCAAGCACAGCTGAGCCTCAAATAGATATTACTGACATGACCACCACCAGAGCGCGCAGCACTAATTTAGGGTCACTAGAAGATAGTGATGATAGCTTAGATTCAGGTGAATTTATTGATTACTATAGTATTGATATAGGTGCGGGTCAAGAAGCCAGCTTTACGCTTGTTTCCGCTGATTTTGAAACCTATTTGGCTGTCATGAACCCCGAAGGTGACATTTTTGAGGAAGATGAATTAGCTGATGACCCTAACCGCTCTAAACTAACGTTCACCGCAACAACAGAAGGAACTTGGGTTGTTTTTGTCACAACCATGGAACCAAACGAAACAGGTAATTATTTATTATCAATCAAAAAGTAAGATTTTGTCTTAGTAGCCATTTCGACATCAACCGTTTTTTAAGTATTCGCCTTGCGTTCCTACTATTAGCGTTAACTAAAAGAAAAGAGCCTAAGCTAAAAAGAATGCCCGACCTTTATTGGCGGGCATTTTTTCAGGTCCATCAAACAAATGTTTGTAGGTTTAAGCGACCCGTCAACCATTTGAGATACAGTTGAATCAATGCTCAAAAAGCGTAACCACATTCAAACCACTCAAAACCTGACCATAGTAGGGCTTGACCCCGGTATTGCCAATCTAGGCCTTGGTGCCATAAAGCAAGATGCAAAAGATGCACTTTACTTAGGCAGCAAACTCGTAAGAACCCACGCAAAAACAAATATCAGAGACAGACTAAAAACCATACACAGCGAAACCAAAGCCTTCATGCTCGAGTTTCAACCTGATGCTTTAGCGATTGAAGGTCAGTATTTTCACCAGCAGCGTGAAGTTGCTTTTAAGGTTGGTCAAGCTGTGGGGGTTTGTTTGCTTATAGCTGCAGAGTTAGATATACCCGTTTTTGAGTATGGCCCTATGCAAGTTAAGCAGGCACTGGTAGGAACAGGTCGAGCAAACAAAGCACAAGTTAGTTTTATGGTGCGCGCTTTGCTGCATTTAAAACAAGTGCCTGACAGTCATCATGTTGCAGATGCGCTGGCTCTTGCCTTAACGCATCTTAACAGCTATAAATTACAGGGTTTACAGCTAAAGTATTAATAGCTGCCCTATGGCAATCTGGCCTCCCTTTTGAAATTAGACTTACGACTTTGTCTAGCGCAGCTCGCTTCTTTAGCTTAGGCATTCTAGATAACTTAGTAGTACTGAAGTTGCTTACTCGAGCTTGCGTTTTCTAGAACGTCAGCGGAGTCAAGAGCTTTACCTGTGCCTATGACCACGCAATCTTGGGCATTTTCCGCAACACCTACCGGAACATGGGTGAGTTTTTGTATGTAAACATCAAGGTTTCGTAACAGTGCGCCACCACCTGTCAAGATGATACCTCGCTCTACTACGTCTGCAATAAGTTCAGGGGGGCCCATTTCTAGAACTTTGCGAACACTATCAGCCATTTTGCTTAAGGAGCTGCTAAGGGCTGAAATGATATCTTCTGTTGTCAGGGTTACGCTGCGGGGCATACCATTAATGAGGTCTCTGCCTGAAATCTCTTTGCTCAGGTTTTCTTCACCAGCTAAGAGCATGGCTGCCCCTATTTTTCTTTTTAGTTCTTCAGCTGTGCGATCGCCAATGAGTAAGTTTTCTTTGCGGCGTACATAGCGAACAATGTCATCATCTAAAACATTGCCAGCAACTTTGACGCTATCACTCACCACTATGCCACCTAGGCTAATGATGGCGACATCTGTGGTGCCTCCCCCAATATCAACAATCATGGAACCAACAGGGTCAGCTATGTTTATACCAGCCCCTATGGCTGCTGCAATGGGTTCTTCAATCAAAAAGGATTTTTTGGCACCTAGTTCGTTAACGGCTTGCAGTACGGCACGTTTTTCGACTTCGGTTATGCCACTAGGGACACAGACCATTATATTGGGTCTTAAAAAACGACCGGGGCCTTTAAGGACTTTGCGTGTAAATGCACGAAGCATTTTTTCGGTTAATGAGTAATCTGCAATGACACCATCTGCCATGGGTCTTATAGCCCTGATGCTGTCTGGTGTGCGGCCAATCATGTTATAGGCGTCTGTACCAACAGCTTTTACTTCTAACGTATTTTTAGTGACTGCGATTACAGCGGGCTCACGAAGAACAACGCCTCTACCTTTAATGAAAACTCGAACATGGGTTGTACCTAAATCAATACCAATCATCGTTTCGCCCTAACTCTAAAGCTGTTTTTAGGTGATGAAGTTTAGTGCATCAAAACCTAAAACCCTTCACTCTAATTCTAGCAGTAACAGTATGAGACATATTTAGCGGGCTGGCGCAATGAAAAACCTAGCAAGCCAGTGACGCTGCCAAATGAGTATTTTCACATTGGGGCCTAATTTAGAGTCTTTACTCGTAGTAAGCACCTTCTTGAGAACCAACAAAAGCAGGCACGTCATAATCTAACAGCTTACGAATGACCGTTATTTGACCGATATGCAAATAATAATGACCGATTACTCTTGTAAGCAACGACCCAATGTTCTCAATTTCGAAAGATTTTCGGGTAGTAAAATGATGTTTTAAATCTGCCTCGCTAAGCGATAGCAAATACCTATCACTTTGCTTAATAACGTCTTCCCAGATTGCCCACATAGCTGTAAAATTTGGCGCCGCAATTTCATCTTTCTTGCGTAAAAAAGACAAATCAGCGACCACAGCTAACGCGCGAGACTCGAGCCAGTAGTTTTGTTCTTGGGCGGCTAAGTGAGCTATCATCCAAGCGACACTGTTCATGCCGCCAACGCGTTTTTCTAAGTCACTTTCGCTCATGCCTTCAACTGCGCGTCTTAATTCTCTACGAACATGGATTGTGTAACGAACCAAATGTAAACTCATAAGCCTAGTTTAACAGGGGAGACGTTTGGCTGTGATGGCTTGATTTTGGCAAAAAGACAAGCCATCTTTGTGTTAGCTTTTTATGAGTGACCGCCCAGTCATGACTGCAGGTTTTTTAATGCCAAGTAGTGCTAAGACTGTTGGGGCTACATCACCCAAGATGCCACCTGCTCGTAACTGAATGGTTTTATCTTCTGAAATTAAGATGCAAGGCACAGGGTTGGTGGTATGAGCTGTGTGAATCTTACCGTCTTCGGTTAGCATTTTTTCAGCATTACCATGATCAGCAATAACTATAACCGCCCCACCTTTGGCTTGAATGGCTTCAACGAGTTGCCCGAGGCTATCATCTGCTGTTTCGCAGGCTTTAATGGCAGCTTCAATAACACCTGTATGCCCGACCATGTCCGGGTTAGCAAAATTAACCAAGATGAAATCATCACTATGGTTTTGAATGCGCATTAAGGTTTTTTGAGTAAGTTCTTTAGCACTCATTTCGGGTTTTAAGTCATAAGTCGCTACATCTTGAGGGCTTTGAACAATTTGCCGAGATTCACCTTCAAACGGGTTTTCTACCTGCGCATTAAAGAAAAACGTCACATGAGGATATTTTTCAGTTTCTGCTGTGTGATACTGCGTTTTACCAGCCTTAGCCAGCACTTCAGCTAATGGCTCAGTTACAACGGGCAACTCAACAGCGTGAGGCGCTTTAATGTTTTTATCGTACTGCATTAAGCTCGAGTAATTTAGCTTAACTGTTTTGCAGCGTTCAAACTCATTCCAGCTAGAATCACCTAGTAAGGCGTAACTTAGCTGACGTGCTCTGTCAGCGCGGAAATTAAAGAAGAAAACCCCGTCACTATCAGTGATTTCTGCCACGGCTTTGTCATTTCTTGTTATAACGGTTGCCGCAATAAACTCATCGGTTTCACCACGGGCATAAGCAGCTTTAACGGCCTCTACGGCATTATTTGCAGTGTATTTACCTTTGGCACAGACAATAGCCTCATAGGCCTGCTGCACTCGCTCCCAACGATTATCTCTATCCATAGCGTAGTAGCGACCTGTTACGCTCACAATTTGAATATCTGCATTTAGGCTAGCTATTTTTTCTTCAAGTGCTTGCACAAATCCCAGTGCGCTATCTGGCGCAGTGTCACGACCATCGGTAAAGACATGCACAAAGCAGGCCTTGTTTTTTGACGCGGCAATCTCTAGTAAGCCAAACAAATGCCGGATGTCACTATGCACCCCGCCATCACTTACTAAACCCATAAAATGAACACGGTCACTAGATGCAAATAAATCATTAATGACTTTATTGTTGGCAAGCTCACCTGAATCAATTTTCTTCTGAATGAAACTAAGAGACTGCATAACAATGCGACCTGCGCCAATATTTAAATGACCGACCTCACTGTTACCCATTTGCCCATCAGGTAAACCAACTGCCTCACCCGAAGCCTCTAGTTGGGTAAAAGGATAATCTTGCCGGTAGCGGTCAACATTAGGGGTATTAGCAAGATCAACCGCGTTACCAGGGCCAGCAGGCGCCAGACCAAAACCATCAAGAATAACTAACATAATTGGTTTAACCATATCTACTCCTTGGTATAAAAACTAACTGTTTGACTTAATAATAAAAGCTTGCTTCTCATGCCTATTAAAGCCTGCATTTTCATAAAAACTTATAGTGGCTTCATCTTTTCGCCCTGTAAGCAACATAACTTTATAACAGCCCTCATGCCAAGCAAACGCCAAACAATGGCTCAGTAAGGCCTTAGCAAAGCCACGCTTTCGAAAGTCTGCATGAGTAACCACATTTTCAATAAGACCATAAGGCCGACAGGCTCTGGTTAAATTAGGAATAACGCTGATAGTACAACTAGCTACCAACTTATCCATTTCAAAAATCCCAAAATAACTAAACCTAGAGCTCGCCATAATCTCATGCCAAAGCTCTTCAATGACAAGCTGCTCAGGCAAAGCATCATCTGACGCATGCAAAAAAGTATAAAGCTCGAGTAATGAACTTAAATCGCTGAACTCGAGTTTGCGAATGTTCATCAAACCACCTTTTGTGTTTACTTCCAGCGTCCTAGAGCTCGAGCGACTCGGCTATCTAAAATATCAAAATCTTCTTCGCTTACATCATCATTATGTTTGGCTAAAGCGTGGGCTACGTAACAACGAGCCACGCTTTCTAACTCGGCTTTAAAGGTGGGTTCTGCTAGTACTAGGGGTAAAAGTTCGTTGAGTTTTTCTAGTAGGTATTGTTTTGCTAAGTGAATAGCAACATTGCGTTCTTCTTCACTTAGTACAGGGGTAATTGCAGTTGGGCTTACTGCTAAAAGCTGACTTCCAGTTATGACTTTTGGTTCTTTAGCGTAATGCTGGCAGGTGTCACAAAGGTCATCTTTTTCATGCAACGCTTCACAAAGAATGCATGGTGTCCAGCCTTGAGCAAGTTTTCGTTCTTTTAGCAAGAGCATGGCTTTGGCTGCCTGCATGGTGCTTTGCGCTATTGGTTCAGGCAAATCACCTAGGGTTCTAGCAAAATTGGCTAAGACCTGCGGGTCTATATGAACTGCTTCTTCGACAGGCTCATCGGGTGTTTGATAAGGACGCCCTACTCTAAAGCGAATATCTCTAATGTCTTTTACGCCAAACTTAACTTGGTAAACATCTAAAAAGCGTTGTCGTTGCATCATAAGATGCATGCTCGTTTCACTGTCAGTTACCTCTATATACAAAATATTATCTTGCAAGGTTTTTGCTTCGGTGAATTTGGCTAATTCTGGCCCAGCAACCTGCGGCCATAAAAGCACAGATTCAGCACGTTTCACGGCACGTTTCATACCACCGCGTTTAAAAACTTCAGCTAAAACATCTGAAACATGACCTTTGCTTTTTTTTGGTCTTCTATAGCTATGGGCATAGCGTTTTTTGTTAAACTCATCCGCCGACACTAAAGCTGCCTCCTGCCACATGATAAAGCGCATCATACTTTGGGGGTGTTTCTGTACCACTCACAAGCGCTTGAGGTGTGCGTGCCGCCAAATCAAGCAAATAAGCCCGTCTATTAGCATCTAGCTCAGCTGTAAAATCATCAAGCAACAAAATAGGAGCCTCCGCGTGTTTCTCTAGTAAAAGCTGGTACTCTGCCACGCGCAAGGCTAATGCAACAGTTCGGGCTTCTCCTCTTGAGCCATACGCCTGAACACTGTGACCGTTTAAAGTCAAAATAAAATCATCTCTGTGCGGACCAACCACAGTGACACCCCGAGCACGTTCTTCATGACGACTGGCCTCAAGGCGTTCAGCTAAAGGCAATTCAGCTTGACTTTGCAACGCCACCCCAAGCGTTTTACTGTCACTCGCAATATCACCATAGCTAGCAACAGCAATCTCTGCAATGCGCTTCATAGCTCTTAATCTCAGTGACTCGATTTCAGATGCTAAATCTAAAAACTTTGCTGACCAAATCTCAAGTGTGACATCTGCTGGTAGTTTAAGCGCGGCGTTACGTTGTTCCAAAACTCGGTTGTACTCACGTAAAAGCAGACCATAACGCATACTCATTTTAGATAACAAAGCATCCAAATAACTACGTCGTTGACTAGGCGAACCATGCACAATATCAGCATCTTCAGGGGTTATAAGCACAGCAGCAGAAAGCTTAGCGACATCTAAAGAGCGAGCTGTCTGGCCATCTAAACGAACTACTTTACGGCTCGCAGCTAACCCCACCTCTATGGTGGCAACCCCATCTGAGCGCTCAACCTTGGCGCTCACAAAACCCTCTTGCTGGCCCAAAGCTACCGACTCAATAATCTTTCCGCTCGGCAAATCACCGGTTGTGGCCAAATAAATGGCATCCAAGACATTAGACTTACCCGCAGCATTTTGACCCACAATAGCCGTAATGCCCTCAGAAAACTCGAGTCTTGGGGTTTGCATGTTTCGAAAGTTTATTTGTGACAGTGAGCGCAGTAGCACGAGGTTTAGTTTACCGTGAATACTTAGCTTAATAGCTCACTCATGGACGTAGTGATTTTGCTTTTCTGATAGGTCAGATTTAGGGCTTATTTTATAAAGGCTATGCTTGGCTTGCGTGCTCAAGTATACTTTGACATGAAGATAGACAGCGCTTATTTATTTGAAACTCTTAAAAAAAGCATAGCTATAAATTCGATAACCCCCCATGAAGAAGCACTCGCTGATTTCTTTGCAACAGAAATACGTAGCCTAGGACTCGAGCCTGAGTGGCATGAGGTTGCGCCTGGTCGCCCGAATGTTTATGTAACTGCAGATTTAGGCACATCTGATGACATGCTGCTCTTGACTGGCCATTTGGATACTGTGGATATAGCCGCAAATTGGTCGACGAATCCTTTAGAAGCGGTAGAAAAAGAGGGCAAGCTTTATGGCTTAGGTTCTTTTGATATGAAGTCAGGCTTGGTTTGTGCCTTTGCAGCTTTTAAAGCCTTAGTTGAAGATAAATCTTTAAGAGGCAAATTAGGAAAAATAGCTTTTGCCGCAACGGTAGATGAAGAAGGTTACGGCTTGGGTGCCAAAGCGTTGCTTGAGACTAATTATAGAAAAGCTAAAGGGATTTTACTAACCGAGCCATTTTGGGGGCAGTCTTTAGCAAATACTACAGCTACAGGGTTAGGCACCCAATTACCCATTGGCTTAACAGGAAAAATCTTATATAAACTCACCTTTGAAGGCAAAATGGCTCACGGCTTTTACCCTGAAAAAGGCGTAAATGCCGTTGAAGAAGCCGGTACATTGTTAGCTGCCCTTAATACCTTAAACCTCTTTTCACACGAGCTTTACGGTCAAGGTAATTACTCAACCCTAAAAATTGAAGGTGGTTATAAAGAATACGCCGTGGTCGTACCTGAGCGTTGCGAAGTCATAATCTCACGTTTGACAGTACCTTCTGAAACAAAAGAAAGTGCCCTAAAAGATATGCAAGAGCTTGTTGAGTCGCTAGCGCTAGAGGCCACAGTTACTATAGAAATCTTAGACCCCTACTATGATTCTTACCTAATCGACACTAATACGCATTTTGCTGACTGCTTTAAGGCTGCCTACACACAAGAAATCAAAAGCCCACCAGAATTTGCCTTTATGAAAGGCATTACTGATGCAAATATCTATGTAGCTCAAGCAGGCATAGCCACGCTAACATTTGGCCCAAGAGGAAACGGGGCACACGAATGCAACGAATATGTCGAAATAGACTCCTTAGAACCCGTTAGCAAAGTACTTGCAGATACCTGCAAACGCTACTACTCAAAAGACTAAAGCAAACGGAGTGATAAACTGATGAAGCCAAAGTCAAAAAACACGCTAAACTAAAGCCCATGGAAAAAGACCCCCGCCCATTTTGGCAATGGGCTTTACTATTCATCCTCATAGCATCAGCCATAAGCTATATAGCTGCAAGCTGGTACTTTTCAGATGTGCTCATAAACTTTACTACCAAAACACTCGAGCAAGACAAACTAGACCAAGGTATTGTTAATCTGGCTGATTATGGTTTTGGAACAGCGCAAGCCCTAAGCATTCCAGCAGATTCGCTAAATTTAGCCGCTTGGTATGTGCCAAACAGCAATGCCTGTGGGGTTATTTTGCTGCATGGCCGCACCAATACACGCTTCGGAACGCTTGCTTACGCGCCCATGTTTATACAAAGAGGCTGCCATGTCCTTAGCTACGATGCCAGACGGCACGGTGAAAGCAGCAAACGTTTAGGCACCTACGGATATTATGAAAGTCAAGACTTAAACACAGTACTCGAGTATTTCAAAACCCTAACTGGGTTAAGCAATTCACAAATTGGATTTCTAGGTGAATCTTACGGCGCAGCGACCGCGATTTTGGCAGCTCAAAGCCAGAGTGACTTGGCTTTTGTTATTGCAGATTCATCTTTCGAAGATTTGCAAAGTATTGTAAGTGAGCAAGCGGTCACGCAATACGGACAAATTATTTTGGCACTACTACCCGGCGCGTTTACTATTTCAGAATTACGTGCCCGCTTTGAAGCAGATGATGTCTCACCAAAAAATGCAGTCATAACAACTCGAGTGCCTCTTTTGTTACAACATGCCAAAGATGATAGCTACACGTTAGCCAAGCACAGTCAAAATATATTTGCTAACGCTGATAAAAGCCAAACCATGCTTTACATTTCAGATTGGGGTGCAGCCCATGCTGGCGCTGTTAGGGCCAACCCGACAGGCTACGCAGAAGTTGTAGATGAATTCTTAGCAGCCTACGTACCACAATTTCCAGCAAGACAATAGCTTTTTTTCAAGTGCTTGCCCGTTAAATTAGAAGGAAGGTCATGAGCCAAGCTTACGACAAAACCAAGCTACTCGAGTTTTATAAGCACAATGCAAAGCAAAGAAATGACCATGACTTAGCTGCTTGGAAGCTCATAGAAAGACAACGATTTCTTGAGGAGTTAATCACTGTAAAAGCAAAAAGCATACTCGAGCTTGGTGCGGGCACAGGTAAAGATAGCTTGTTTTTTCTTAAGTCAGGGTTAAGGGTCGAAGCTGTTGACATGTCTCCTGAAATGGTGCGTCTTTGTATGGAAAAGGGTGTTAGTGCTCACTGTCTAGATTTGCGGGATTTGGCTTTTCCTGAAGCCTCTTTTGATGCTATTTACAGCATGAACGCTTTACTTCATATTCCTAAACAGGAATTGCAGGGGGTTCTTTTGGGCATTAAACAGATCTTAAAACCCCAAGGGCTTTTTTATTTAGGTTTGCATGGGGGGTTCGATTTTGAAGGCATTTGGCAGCAAGATATTCAAGAGCCAAAACGCTTCTTTTCACTTTTTGGAGATACTCATTTACTTGATACGCTAAGACCGCATTTTGAGCTTATCTACTTTCGAAGAGTAAGCACCTCACGGGACTTTAAAACGCATTATCAATCGCTTATTTTGAAGAAGGTGTAACACTTATACTATTTCCGTTTACTTTATTAATAAAGTAAACGCGATCTTGGAGTTCC
>CAYGTA010000007.1:0-26373 GCA_964352605.1 uncultured bacterium
CCATTAAACTCAGCTTTTATAAGGGCTCTTTGAGCGTAGCTTACGGGTGCTAACTGTAAGCTTGCAAGGCCATCTTTCATCAAAATTTGATAGCCAGACATATCTGGAAAAGCGTCAGGCTTTAAAGGCTCTAAGTTAGTCTCTATGGTGACAGCACCAAAGCCGTTAGTCACACCATTTTCGTCTACAGCGACAACATCAAAACGAATAGGTGTTAAGCCATCTGCCGCCACACTCACAGGCACAATGTTTAAGTCAGTAGGATTATCTGCCCTAAAGACAGTAATAAAGTCACGCTCAGCACCAGCAACAAGCTCTAAAGTATTTTCGCCCACAAGAAGAGGTAAACCGTAATACTCTAATCGTTGTAAACCCGTAAGTTCGTTAAGCTCGAGTTTGCCTAAGTAGTTGTTTTCAACTGTTTGACCATTGAGTAATAAGGTGGGTTTAAGGTTTGCGTTGACTTCAAAAACAACTTTAGCTTGATCTATGGTTCGGTAAATGGTGTTAGCGAAGGGTTCTTTTATAAGGCCGTCGCGTTCTTTTAAGCTTAACTCTCGGGCTTCACTTAGTTCATCAAAGCTAACATTGCCTTGTAAGTAGATTTCTCTTAAGCCTGCTTTTAGCGTTAAGCTGGGCTCTTTTACATCACTTAGCGCTTCACTGTGTCTTAGTGTGTAGCTAAGCACAGCTTCAGGTGTAAAATCTAATTCCCAGTATAAAATAGTGCTTTCTGAAACACTGCCGTCAACTGCTTCAATGTTAAAAGTACGTACTTTAGGGTCAGCAATAAGCACCCCATTTAGACGACTCGAGCCTAGCTCGTAACTGCTATTAGTGAGTTGCTCGTGGCTTATGAGTAGCTTTTCGCCTTGGTCTGCTTCTAAGCTAAACGGTAGTGTTATTTCAGATATGCGTTCTGCTTTTAAAAGAGGTTTTACTAGCACGCTATCTTGTGCAGGAAAGCCCACAGGGTTGCTGCCTGAAAAAATCGATACTTCGTTAAAAAGTTCACCAATGCGGCTTGGGGTTGCGCTGAAGTTGAGTTCTTTTGTTTCTAGGGCACTAAAGTTAAGACTTGTTAGACTTGCGGCATCTAGGTTTAAGCCTGCGTCAGGAGATTCACGTAAGTCAAGCGTTACGCTTCTATCAAGCGGGTTTCTAATGCGAACCAAAAAGTCAACACTGTCACCCTCAACAATAATAGCTGGAGAGGCTATTTTTTCTAACGGTACAAGCTTTCTTGTAATTGTGTCAGCTGCACTTAAAGGCCCTGCATTACTTGTTAACTTAGCCATGAATTCAGCTGTTGCTTCAGGGCCAAAGCGAACCTTAGCTTCATAACTATGGTTTCTACTTTCACCTACTGCTAAGTTGCCACTAAAACTAACGGTACTTAAGGACTCGAGCCATTCGGGTGCTGTGTCTGTAACTTGGTAGTTTAGGGGGGCGTTGCCTGTATTACTTATGCTTAGTGTTACGGTTACAATTTCACTGGGTAAAACAACGTCTTCACTTAAGTCTCTTGTTAAGTCTACTTTAGGTTTTAAAATACTTAGGCTTGCGCTGCTGTTTTGCGTTTGGCCGTTAAAGCTTAAATTTGCTTCGTTTATGATGGTTTCAGGTGCATCATTTGTTACTGTAGCCGTAACTGTAAAGGTTTTTGTTTCGCCAGCTGCTAGGTTAAAGGTTTCTTCAAAATGATTGCCTGTTAAGCCTGCAGGTAAAACATCTTGCAGTACAGCGTTTTGTGCTGCTACATCCCCTGAGTTCGTTACGTCTAGAGTAAAGATGACTTGATCACCTGCTATAGCTTGGCTGGTAGAGCTTGTTTTGACCAAATTTAGCTGAGCAGGTTGATAAACAGTTACCGTGTCGGTCTTAACTAAAGCCCAGTCGTCTAGGTTTGACATAACAGGAAACACACCCGCTTCGTTGGGTGTCGCTATTAACTCTACGATTGCTGTGCGGCTACTAGAAATGGGGCTGGTTAGCCTATCTTGTGTACTAAGTTTCCAGCCTTGAGGTAGCGTTAAGTAAAGGTCAGCAGGTAAAAGATCTGGAAATAGGGTAGTGGCAACTGTACGTATGCTTGTTGTTTCGCCTAAGAGAATCTCTTTAGGAAAGACTTCTAAGCTTAAGTCAACTTGCGGATAGATTCTAAAATGAACTGTTTTCTTTTCACCGCGTTCTAAACTAATGGACTCAGGAATGTCTAGCCTTGCGCCAGCTATGCTTGTGTCAAAGCTATAGCTTCCGGCACTTAAGCGAAATTCACGGCTTCCCTCAGCACCAATACGCTGAGTGTCATCGTTTAAAAGAAACTGAAGTGGGTAAGGCCGCTCGGAGTTAGGGAGTACAAGGGTACTGGTTACGGTTAGCAAAGCAGGTGGTGAGTAATTTACGGTAGCCGTTGGAACAGGTAAAGGAAGCGCCAAAATATAGCGAATGTGCCCACCCTCAAAACCAAACTGATATTTGGTTTCAGTTAAGGCGGTGCCACCCGATTGTTCTATGTCAACCAAACGGTAATTAGCCAAACTAGGTAAATCTGCTTCACGAATGCTGTAACCCGTCAAGGTATAAGGTAAATCAAGGGCATTACCAGCGGTATCTACAACCTCTACTGTGACAGGGTTCGGATAAAGTTCTCTTAAAGCAACGGTATTAGAGTACTGATAGGCATCTTGAGGAATACGAAAGAAAATCTGATAACGACCTGGCTCGCTAAACTCCCAAGTAACCCACTCGAGTTTGCCTGATACATCTAACTGGCGTTCTTGTCCGTTAGGTAAAATGACTTTGGCTTCGAGTTCTTCAGGTCCGTCACCGTCATAAAGTGCGTAGCGTGAAGGAAGCGCGTCGGCAGGTAAGTTAACTTCAAATCCTTTTACCCAGTCTCTTCCTCGAATGTCAAAAAGTTCGGTGCCTTCAGCGAAGCTGAGTGAAGAAATTTGTGGGTTGGGTGTGGTTAGTCTATAAATATAAGCATTTTTAGCATTGCCAAAAAAACGTGAGCTTAGGGTGTAACCGCCTGCTGCTAGTGTACCTTCATATAGGGTTACCCAGCGGTGTGTTTCTACCGCGTAACCACCATCGGCAATAATGTTGTTGTTTTGGCTCAGAATAAATTCACCCCTCAAGATACTATTGGGGTCATAGTTTTCATCACCAAGTTCTTCTTGACCAAAGCGTTCAGATCGGTAGTCATCTGGGTCAAAGCCGGGTGAGTAAATTTCGAGCTTAACGGGGCTGTCTTCACCAATGGCTAAGAGCATATTTACTTCTTTGATTTCCCAGCCCAGACCGTCACCTAAAACAATGCCTTTAACTTCAATTTGGGCAAAACCAAATGATAATAAGGCTAATAAGCCAATAAGGCTGCGTAATAAAATGGCGCGTATCATGGGTATCTCCAGCGAGCATTAGGATCAGTTAGAGGAATGCTTTCTTTTAAGTCATAGCTAAGGGTTTGTTCACCTTCAAAAAGATCAAATTCAAAGACTTTGTCTTCTTGATTAGGAATGCTGTCAATAATTTGTAATTCAGGTAGAGCCTCACTGCTTTGTACAAACAGCACTATCCGCACACCCTCAGGTAAGGCAATAAGTTGTTTCTCTATACGCAAAGGACCAAACAAAAGCTGTGTTTCGCGACTTGCCTCAATAAGGCCTAGGGGGGCTTCAAGAGGAAAGTCGCTAACAGTCAAACCTTGCAAAACAACACGGTGTCTATAGCCTGTGCCTAAAGCCTCAGGGTGAGGTCTAGGGGTGAACGGCGCGCTAGACGGGTCAAGCATTACTTGCCATGGGCCAGGCTCTAAATCTCTAAAGCTATAGCGACCTTCTACATCGCTTAAGGTTTGCCAGCCATTGCTAAGTAACACTCTTGCGCCCGGCAAAGCTAAATCAATACTTCTGTCATAAACATCATTTTCATTGACATCTAAAAAGACACGACCTGCTAAAACGGCGTTAGGTTCAGTCAGTGCACTTTTCTCTAAAATAACAGCTGCCTGAACCTCTAATGACGTTACAGAAAGCCCATTTACACCTTGAAAATCAGCATCACTGTCAGGGCCAAAAGCATATTGACCTTTAACCTGAGCTGTGTTGACTAGCTCACCTGAAGCGCCCGGATTAACCAGCATGTCATAGGTAATGGTCAATTCATCACGACCATTTGAACTGCCTTTAGGTTGCAATACAAATGCACTCTCATTGCTTAAATCCCAACTAAGCTGACTATCTGTTAGAGTTGGCTCAATAGCTCTTTCATTAGCGCCTGAACTTATGATTGCGGAATTTGCAAGATAAGAAAGCCTAGTGTCTGGGTTATCTGTAATTTCTATAACCATAGGAATGTTATTAGGATTCGTAATCGTAATAGCATAAGTTAGAGCTTCTCCAGCTTTAATGCGTTCAGGCGTAACAGTTTTATCAATCGCAATATTAATAACTGGAAAACCATGAAAAACAGTGTTAGATTTTAAAGGATTAGCAAGCTCTTGAGCACTCAACACAAAATCGTTAGCTAAGACAAAAACTTCACCCTCAGGTGGCTCATCAGGTAGCTGAATTTGCAAAGTTAAGACCTTACTCTCACCACTCTTAATACGATCAAAATGCCAAGTCACTACCCTAGTAGTAGCGTCAAAGCTACCCTCATCAGACGCAAAAATAAAAGCAGTGGGTAACAAAGTAGCAGACTCACCCGCCTGATTCTTTAAGAACTCGAGTTCGTCACTTACCGTTACATCTGTTAGGTCAAAACTGTTTGCGTTGTTTATAGTTAAAGCGTAGGTAATGATTTCGCCTGCATCTATAATGCCTTCTTTGTCAGCAGATTTAACAATGCTTGTGCTGTTACCGTTTACTGAGGAATCTACTTGGTCAAACGTTAAGTTACTACGATTGGTGCTTAGAGAAACGGCGTCAAGCGTTGTGGTAAAGGCACCTACTAAACTTGCTGTCGTTAAGCATAAAAAGAAATCTCTGCTTTCTCCTGGTCTAAGCTCTAGGGGTTGGGCTAGGGGTTCACCAGAAAAGCTATTTAAGCTAGCACTTACACTTTCCGGAATGCCACTTAGCGCAATACGGTAGCGATCTTGGGTGTTGCCAGCGTTTTCTAAACTGTGTTCAAAACAATGGGTTTGGCCAAAGATTAGGCGGTCAATCTTTTGTAAGTCATCTTCACTTTCGTTTCCGCCAGGAAGGGCTCTTGGGTTTTTTATAGGGCCTAGGTGATGTTGAAAGCTTGGGCTTATGTCAAAGTCTACGCTAACCTCTGCGGGGCCACCGGGGCCTTCGGCGGTTGCTGTGTTTCTGCGCTCTACGGGTTGCGCGCTAGGCAGAACAAGCATGTCAAAACTTAGGAGTATTTGTTCACCTACAGCTAGATTATCTACACTTACTCTCAGGCCTAGTACATTGTCTAGTTCTCTATTAAGCCAGTTGATACCATCAAAGTAGTTGAGTGTGCCTCGAGAAGCTGAAGCTGAGCCACTTATATATTGTAGGCCATCAAAATCTTCAGTGGTAAATAAGTCACTTAGGCTTACGCTATTAAATGTTGCTGCAGCGCCGTTGTTTAGCACGCGTAAATTAAAGCTTAGCGTATCTCCTGCAGTAGCGGTTTGCTGAGAAATGGATTTAAATACTTGCAGGGCAGCGCCTTCGGTTGCGCGAATGAGGGCATAGTTATCAGTGTCAGTTTCGCCTGTTTCGCAAGTTGCTGTTGGGCTTATAAAACTTTCGCCTAGAGCAGCAAACGGTACTTTTAGTGCCATAATTAGGTTAGCGCGTTCACTACTGGCTAAGTTAAGGCTTGTGACTTCACGTTCACCTGGGCTAAGCTGCGCATCATTATTTAGGTCAAGATAAAAGTTAAGGGTTTCGGGTGTCCAAATAGAGCTTACATCTTCTGCCCAGCCTAGTTCAAAACGAAAGTCTGAGTTACCCGCGTTGGTTAAGGTATAGGGTAAGTAAATGGTCTGGCCTTGGCTGGCATTGGCTTGTTGGCCAGGGCTTAAGACAGTTCCATTGGGGCTTAATTCAGGAATGCAAAGGGCTCTAACAACAGTGTCAACCTCATTGGATAAAACTGTTTCATCACCATGTTTTGCGCTGGCTTGGTTTCTAATGATAGTTCCTGCTGGTGTTATGGCCCAGCTGATTGTGATGAAGATACAAGTCAGAGTGATGAGAGTTAGAGTTAAGTTGCTTAGCCGCTTCATAAGGCCCTTTCGATATGGGAGGGTATTGTTGATACTAGGACGCTAGAAACGTTGTTTTTGCCACGTCTTGTAAATAATGAATTCATAAAATATAGGTAGCTATAAAAGATAAGTAAAATAAGGTGGTTGCCCTTAGAATTAAGGGCAACCTGATTGAATTACTGAACGCGAACAGCGAAGCGAACTTCTACTGAAGCGCCTGGAACAAGTTCGTCAATGAAGAACTGAACAGCGTTTATGCTGCTAGCAATGCCAGCAGGCGTTGTTGGGCAAGCAGATGGGAAAGTTGCGCCACCATCTGTAGAGCAGGTAACTGTGTCACCCGTACCTTGTGTAGTTTGGAACACGGCTGAAGCAACAACAAAGTCTGTAAATGTTGGTACAGAATCAAGTACCTGAGTATCGGTTACGTTACCGGTACCAATGTTTATAATGGTCATGCGGTAAAGAATGTCTGACCCTGGCGCAACTTCTGGTGGGGTTGTGGCGTCAGTGCCGTCACCTTTAAACCATGTTGTGCCAGCATCTGCACTCCACTCTTTAACTATGTTTAGTTCGCCACTAATAACTGTGGTTGTGTCAGTAACACTGTCACTACCAGTAGGCGCACCGTCTGAACCAAAGGTTGGTTGAGCCGTAATAGTGACTATGTTGGTGGCATTTTGTGGTACACCAGCAGGTGCATTTACTTTTACAAATAAAGTTTGATTAGCACCTGGCGTAATGGTTGTTGCAGGTAAGCTAGCTGCAGGGAAGTAGGTTGTACCATCATAAGAGTAGACGTATGTCCAACCTGCAGTGTTACCACTTGCAGCTTCACTCAAATCAATATCAACAATGTTTTGATTACCATTATTGGTTAAGCTGTGCTGGTAAATAACAGTACCAGGGCTAGGCACAGTGCCATTGCGGTCTGGGCTAAAGCTGAAGTCTTTAATTGCGTTCACAGTGACTGTGTCAGTGTTAAAGCTAGCTGTTGAGCCTGAAAGAGGTGAAGTAACAGTTTGACTTACAGTTGCTACTTGAGGTGTTGCGCCTTCAGGAATGTCAACGACTGCAAATACTGTAATTTCTGCATCAGTATCTGGGTTTATGTTTCCTGTGTTGCTAATAGGTGTTGATGCCGCAATTTCTGCGTCACTTAAAGTACCATCTCCATTAGTGTCTGCACTTGCAGGGTAATAATCTACAGCCACAGTAATGGTGCTGCCATCTACATCAGTGAAGTCAACAGTGCCTGTTAGGTCATAGCTATCTGTATTGCTGCCTGTATTAACAACATCCATAGGAAAGACAACGCTTTCGCCTGGGTCGTCTGTCTGGTTGACTACAGCTGTGCTATCAACACCGATATCTGCACCCGTCTCAATCGCGTCAACATCAACATCAGTGTTGTTACCAAAAGCAACACCTGGACCTAAAATGTCTTCAATGACATTGGTCGTTGTATCTGTCTTGGTTGCATCTTCACTAGAGGTAGACGTAATTACAACACTATGAATAGTTGTGTCATCATCAATGTCGTTTGCATCGGCAGGTGTGAGTACCTTAACAATAAAGTCAAATTCAGCATTCCTAGCTAAAGGACCACTATCAGGGTTACCATCACCATCTGTATCAGACAAAGGAGTACCATCTAAACGTGTTAGTACTACAGAGTAGCCGCTTGCAGTAGGTAAGTTAGTTGCTGTAAAGGTAATGTTAAAAGTATCTGTGTCAGTACCAGTATTTAGAACAGAGTTAATAAAGCTAGCTGAATCACCAGCATCTACTTCATCAACAGTTTGCGTATCACTATCATCTGCAGTAGAAGTTACTGAGTAGCCTTCACTCGTTGTATAAGTAACAACCGTTGCACTATCGCCAGTGCTGCCATCGAGCGGGTCATCTTTAGGGCCAACAGCCGTACCGTAACTCGGTAAAACTTCGGTTACTACTTCGTTTGTTGTTACCGTTGTTACTTCACTTGCACTGTTGGTAAAGGCGACTGATGCAACATTTGTAAGATCACTAGGAAGTGTACTTGAATCAATGGTTACACTAAAGCTCATCCTTACGGTTTGACCAGGAATGACAGTCGCAAAAATGGCTGTAGGTATGCTTGTATTAGCTGCATTGCCTGCAGGAATAGTGGCTACAGAAGCTGAAACAATGCTTGTACCAGTAGGTGCTGCATCTGTAATAGTAACTGTTGTTGCATTTTTAGAACCTGTATTTGTGGCTGTAATGGTGTACACAAGCGTATCGCCAGGATCGGCTTCACTCACATTCACAGCTTTAGAAACAACAATAGTTGCATCTTGAATAACAGTACTTTGATGGTAGTTATTTGCATCACTAGCAGGCGTACCTGCAGGATCATTTGCACTTGTACCAATAGGACTGGCAATTATTTCATCATCTTCAGCTGCGCCAGTAGGAATCTGGTACGCCATAATGATTTTAACTGACTCATCAGCAGGTAAATCAGTAATGCTGGTAATTGGGGTGCTTTCACCTGAATCAACAACACCATCACCATCAGCATCAAGAAAATAAACAGGAGTAGTAACACCCGAAGTGTCATCTGTGTCTATATCTGTTGTTAAAGTAAAATCATCAATACCATTACCGGTATTGGTAAGCGTATAAGGGTAGTAAACGGTGCTGCCAGGCGTAACACTTTGTGACTGACCGGGTGCACCTGTTGTGCCGTCAGCAACAATGCTAACGCCAAAAACTTGCGCAACCACAGTAATAACTTGGTTAGAGTTAGCAGTTTGCTGATCACCAGCAGAATCAATATATTTAGCGGTAGCTTGGTTCGTAATTTCTTCACCCGCTGGGGTGCCCACTGCAAGTGCGACGCTTAACAGTAAGAAAATAAGAAAACTCAAGCTTTTTTTGGTTTGTAACATATAAATAAAAGCCTCCGAAAGAATAAGGGTTTAAAACTGAGTAGAGAATTGGGGGTAAAGCGAAAAAACTTAACGAACAACAGCGCGAAAAGATGCCATAACATTTTCCTGAGGCTCTAAACTCGTTATGAGCCAGCGAACATGCGTATATTCACTTGGGTCCACCATGACTTCTTTTTGGACCTCCTTTCCATCTTCTAGCACCGTTACCATTTTAAAAAGAGGTGCAAAAGCAAACGAAGAAGCAGAATCAAAACTAAACTGAGGACGTATAACTTCATTAGCAAGCTCTAAACTAAGCGCACTATCTGCTAAGAAGTAAGTACCTTGAGGAATGGGTAATTCAAGACTAATGCCAGCCAAACTTTCTTCTGTTACATTGCTAGCAGTGAGTTGTTCTTCAATAACGTTGCTAGGAACAAGTTCAAAAGCAGGTACCAAGACATCTACAAGCTCACCCTCTTGTGTTTCTTGGTTTACAAGAAACCGCTCTAAACTTAGATTTATGGGGCTTTGTTGAGCCTGAACGATGATTTGCAAGCAAACTAAAGCGAGCAAAAGGCAGACTTGTACAGTTCTTTTTTGCATAGAAACCCTTTCATTGCGACATGGTTAAAAAAACTTTGTCGGTAACAGTATGCAAGTTTGAACGAGTTTCATTACAGAATAGTTACACGCTTTTCAGAGGCAGCCTAATTTTTGTAAAAGACATTACAAAAGCAAAAAAAAGCTAAAAAAGAGTGAAGAATATCACACAGGCTTTAAGGGTTCGCAGAGCTCGAGCTTTATGATTTAAGCTACCGTGATTGCTTGCATCTAAATAGAAGAACGGATTAGTATATTTTTTGCTTTATGTTAATAGCTAATTCTGCCAGTGCTGTATCTAAAAGAGCGGTATCTTCTAGCAAGAGAACATTAAATAAAAACCATTTGTTAGTACTTGCGTCATGCTGCAAAGCAAAACTATCATTTGTTTCAGCAAAATAGGTTTGCAACTCTAAAAAACGCTGACTACTAACCAAAAAGCGACTCTTAGACCAATTAATCGTTAATGCTTTCGCTTCAGCTAGTTGCTTTTTATCACGCGCATCTGCTAAAAAACGACGAATATTCTTAGCATTTTTAAGTACTCGAGGTTTCAAAAAAGGCTTAGCTGCTTTAACTTTAAAAGCCTGCTTTTTGCGGTACATTTTCTTATCAGCATCAGCAATTAATAAAGCGAGACTCGAGTGTTTATGTGGGTCATAAATTACTGTGCCTACGCTGGTAAATAAAGGAAAGCTTATTGAGTCTTGATTGTTATAGTTAGCGAGTATTTCTTCAAGTCTATGAATAATATTTTTGCTATCGTCTTTTTGAAGGCCTTGCGCTAAGACGACAAATTCATCGCCACCCATGCGTGCCATAAGGTCGCTTTCTCGAAATACTTCTTTAAAAGAGGCTGCCATTTTTTTTATGGCTAGGTCGCCCATCGCGTGACCTTGGGTGTCATTAATGACTTTGAAATTGTTAATGTCAAAGTAAAACAAAATCATGTCTTGGTTGTTGCGCTTGGCAAGTTTTAAATGCTGATTTGCTAGCTTGTCAAAGGCGCGCCTGTTGTAGAGCCCGGTGAGTTCATCATGAAAGGCAATATCGCGTAATTGATTTTGGTTTTGATGAAGTGCTTCTAAGGCTTCGTTAAGGTCTTCTTTTTGTTCACTTAGCTGTATTTCGTTTGCACGTGATTCTTGGAGGTGACTGATGAGCTGCATTTCACTTTGGCCTAAGGCTTTTACTATGAGGATGCGTTGTTGGTTTTGGTAAAGCTCATAGGCTTCAAAATAATGCTCTTGACCTGAGTCATCTTTTTCAGACCATATGCCTGAATACTGCTTTTCAGAAGTTTTATTAGTGCGATTTTCGCATGTGAGCAAAAAATGCTCTAGAAAAGAATTTTCATTTAGATTCCAGTAAGCACTGTCTTGCTGAGGCCACATTTTTTGCAGCCACTTAGGTTCTGCACCTAAGCGTAAGAGTACATTGTCTTTGACTTCAAATATGGCTGTGTCAAATACTGCAAATAAATCTTTAAACAATGCAGGTGTGACTAGGTCTTTAAATTCTAGTTCGCTGTAAGCCTGCTGTAGGGTTTGTTGTAAGCGCGCCTCAACACTTGTTTCTCTTAGTAAGAGCCAAGTACCTGTTTTGTCTGGTACTAAGTGCAGGTCAGCATAGATGTTTTCACTGAGTTGTAACCAAGATAGCTGTAGTTCTTCATGGTTTGCTAAAAGCCCTGTCAGAAAGGGAAGTTCTAATAGAGCCTTTTTGCCTAGCTTAGGAGATGTGCCAAAAAAAGAAAAGTCACCTTGTAGCTGCTCAATGGTTTTATTTAGATTTATGTAGGCAATGGCTGTTCTTCTATCTTGCAAGCTGAATTTAGCTAAATGATTGTTGAGACTTGAATTATTCATTAGCTTATTAAGCTTTTGGCCAAAGCTTCAAAGGCTTCTTCAACCTTTTCTCCTGTTTTGGCACTGGTGTTAAAAACCAAGTCAGTATCTATTCTGCTAAGCGCTTCGGAATCTAGTTTAGATTTTAAGTCAGACTTGTTTAGAATAAGCACAAAAGGCACAGTAGTATCCTCTTCGGCTAAAGCCTTGAGTAGCAAAGCTGTTTCTAGAGTTTCAGGTCTTGTGCTGTCAACCACGAGTAAGTATCCTGCCATACCTCGCAAATAAGCTTTATTAACACGTTGAAACTTTGAGTCGCCATGTAGATCCCAAAGAATTAAGCTTAAATCTTGACCTTTTACGCTCAGATTCTTCTTATCAATCTTTACGCCCACCGTTGTTTGATAGCTTTCCTGAAAGATGCTCTCTACAAAGCGTCTCACGAGACTTGTTTTACCTACGCTAGGTGCGCCCAGCATACAGATTTTCTTTTGAATCACAAATTAGACCTCAGGGTTCGTTCGATACCAGGAATAAAAAGAGCTTGCTCTTGGGCTTTTTTGAGCCATTTGGGAGGCGCATGCGTAGGAAAAATAAGAACAGTTCCGTCAAGTCGCAAATCTACACCTAGAGGGGGAACTAAGCGCTGATTTGCCCTTGCCAAAATAATGTCAGAATCAAGCGCATAATAAGCCTGCCAATTCATAACGACCCGTTTAGACTCGAGTTTTGTGCTTGAAAGAAGTTCTGCGGGGTTGCTTGCTAAGGGGTCTTTTAGGCCTGAAATATGAAAGGTTCTAAAGCGTTTGTACTCAGACGTAATAATAATGCCAGGTTCGCTACTTAAGATATTTAGGTAAGAACGCCATTGTAAAAAATCTATAAGCCAGATACTAAATAAAGCAATGCTAGTAACCGAAATAAACATGAGGGCAATAAGCGGTGTAGATAATCGCTTCTGAGTCTTTTTTTCAGCCAACAGAGACTCTAGTAAACTAAGACCCTCAAATGCACTCGAGTCTCCCTGATAGTTCTCTAGAGTATCGTTTTGATTTTGGTGTATGCGTTCTAAGAGCATGAGTAGGCGTTCTCTAAGGCTTTCTGGCGGGCTGCCTCTAACCACAGCTGCCGCTACTGCTTTGGGTCCCCATTCAATTAAGACGTTGACATTGCCGACCCTCATGGTGCTAAGACCATCATGTGCTTGTGCTGCAAAAGCGTCATGTACAAAATCTTGAATGGCGGTTAGCATGCCTGAAACCATATCGCCATCTTGAGCCGCTATTTCTGCTGCTACCTCGTGCGTTAGCAGTAAACCTGTTTCTTTATGAATAAGAAAGACTTGCTCTAGCAAATACGCTTCTTCATTTAGTTTGCCACTCAAGGCTGCCGCTATGGCTTTACGAACAACTGGCCCTACAATAGGGAAGAGCGCTTCAGCCATTGCGTTTGGGTCACCCTTGACTGAGTTTTTAACGGCTGCTTCAACCGCAGGTTTAATGATTTCACCCAAACTATCATCTTGCTCTTGACGCAGCTTAATGGCTTCAGGCACAACCTCACTTACATCTTTAAGACGCTGATTACGGTCATGAACACGTAGCTCGAGTGCGTTGACTTGGGCTTCGAGTTCTGTTTGTTTTTCTTGCTCAGGGTTGAGTAAAAGATGCCGTAAGGTGTTTAGGCGATCTGATTGTGAATTAACGCTGCTCACGATTCCCTTTCTCAATTTTTTGTGCATCTATAGTTTTTACAGTTGCTTAGGTACTAGCGGTTTTTATGCTGGACTATTTTTTAGGCACTTAGCGTTTCAGCTAGTTGTTTAAAAAGACCTGCTAAGGCCTGACGATCTGTTTTTTCGTGACTTAGTTTTTCTACGGCAGCATTAAACTTGGCATCTAAATTCTCGTGAGCTTTTTGGTTCTCTTGGGCTAAGTTTTCTAAAGCTTGAGCTTGTTCATTTCTAAGGTTTTCTAGGGCACTTTGAGTTTCTGCTTTATAGGCACCTAAGCTATTTTCGAGCTTACTAACATGCTCATTAAGGGCTTTTTCTAGCTTAAGCTTATCTGCTTGTCTGCTTGCTTCTTCTGTTTTAAGCCAAGCATTAAGCTTAGTGAGTTCTTCTTTATGCTCGAGTTCTAGCTTACTTAGCTTTGTGCTAAAAGATTTGTCTAGCTGAGTATTTGTTTCGTTTAGGGTTTGCTCTAAAGCGTTTAAACGTGTTTCTAAATCAGTAACCTGATCACCAAATAAAATATCTTGTATTTTGGCAAAATCTTCAAGGCGTTTGTTTAAGTTAGGGGTTACTTCTGCTTCTCTCGTAGGGGTTTGTTTTGTTGTAGTAGACATAGCTACCTCCGATAAATACTTTGAAGTCAAGAATAACCATAATGATTGGGTGTGCTGCGACGAACAATTTTACTTTCTAAAAACCCTAATCAATTATTGTGAACTATCTAATTCTTATTAGAACCTGAAGCATATTCGCTTATTTTTTGACTTTACCTAAGTGAACATGTCTGTTTCTTAAACATAGTTGTCTGTTTTAAAACTAGTCAAAAAGACCTAAGCTTGCTAGAGTTGAGTTACCAAAAAATTAAGGAGAACTATATGTCAGACATAAAGGCATTCTTTGACGAAAAAGGCTATTACCATGCTAAAGGCGTATTTAACGCTAGCGAAGTTGCAGAACTCGAGCGTGAGTTTGATCGTATTGTGGCGCAGCTTATGGCGTCAGGTGAAAAGATTGATGCGACTTGGATGGGCCCTGAGGCTGATCGGGTTCGTGCTAAAGATGACATTATCATTCATACCCATAATGTGCAGCAGTTCTCAGCTATTTATCTTAAAGCTATGATGCATGAAAAGTTCTTAGGAGTTGCATCTGAAATTTTAGGTGAAGATATTGTGCTTCATCATAGTAAGCTTTTTCAGAAGCCTAGTGAAAAAGGTTCACCTTTTCCTATGCACCAAGATTGGTCTTACTTTCCAACCATTCATGACACTATGATTGCAGGTATCATTCATGTTTCCAATGCAACTGACGAAATGGGTTGCTTGCGAGTTTATGAAGGAAGCCATAATGTAGGTCGTGTTTTGGGTAGTGGTGGGCAAAATGAATCTGAGCTTTTAGATAAACACCCGATCGAAGGTGCAAAAGTGATAGAGGCAGAAGCGGGAGATGTCTTGTTTTTTCATTACTTCACTTTGCATGGCTCTATGCCGAATCGTTCTAACAAAACACGTAAAACAGTCTTAGCACAAATGTATGCAGGTAGTGACCGAATTGAAGAAGGTAACATGCACCCAGATGAACGCTTAACATTGCAAGGCTGGAATCACCATAGCACCAGAGAAAGAGCAGGTCATTTTAAAGGCTAAAGAAAATGAGTGCCGCCTTTAGAGCGAAATGCTGACGGACTCGAGCCGGTAGCTTTTCGAAAAACAGTACTAAAATGCCTGACATCTTGATAGCCTGTTTGGTAGGCCACGTCTGAAATAGAAACATTGGCACTTAAGAGCAGTTGTTTTGCGGTTGTTATGCGTAGTTGTGTGGCATATTTTTTAATACTTTGCCCCGTTACGCTTTTAAAAATACGACTCATGTGTCGTTCACTAAGGTGAACTTGGGCTGCAATGGCTTCAAGTTTTAAAGGCTGATGATAATTGTCATTTAAGTAGCGAATAATAGTTTTAACAACAGCATCTTGATATTTTGTTTCAGGATGCTGTTCTGCATTATTAGGAAGCTGCGTGAAAGCTCTTGCCGTTTCAATAACAAGGTGCTTCGCTAAGTCTTTTATGACAAGGTCGTAAGCGATTTTCTTTTGATTTAACTCTTCAAGCATGGCTTCTAGAAGACTTAGATGCTTCTCTTGATGAGGGAGTACAACTTGTTGATTTTGTAAAAAAGCATCAAGGAGTTTCGTTAAGTCAAGAGCACTGTCTGACTTGACAGGTAAAAGTGTGTAAGACCAAAAAAGAATGGCTAAAGGATGCGCTTCAGAAGAAATAATTTCATGCTGCTCATCGGGCTTAGCAAGAAACAAATCACCTGCTTTAACGCTATGAGCAAGGCCATTATTAGAAAAACTACCTTCACCCTCAAGCACAAAACAAAGCTCAAAAAAAGAATGCAGATGCAAGTAGTTACGCCACCACTGCGAGCCATCAAAAAAACCCCAATACAAAAACTCACAAGCAAAGCCCCCAAGCTCAAGCTCGAGTTTGAGTTGGTTTAGGTCATTAAACTGTTGGTAGCTTTTGTGGGTCATGGTTTTATAAAGCATTCCCCCTTTTAAAAAGGGGGAATGCACTAAATTTTTAGGGGTATTGATGATGCAAGATACCCTGAAGTATCTGTTTAGTCGGCGGCTTCTTTAGATTCGTATAAGTAGCAAGAAGCTTGGTGATCTACAGTGTCAATGGCATAAAGTGGCGGTGCTTTGGTCAGGCAGTGATCCCAACGTTTTGGGCAACGCGGGTAAAAACGGCAGCCTTTGGCATCACCTGCGCGCATGGTTTCTTCGTCAGGCAGTTCAATATCCATATCCCACTTATCATCAGGGTCAGGTTGGGGTACAGAGTCAACCAGTAGTTGCACATAAGGGTGTTGTGGTTTATCAATCACATTTGTGGTTGTGCCTTTTTCGGCAATGGAACCCTGATACAAAATATAAATCTGATCACCTACCTGATAGGCGGTTGATAAATCATGAGTAATGTAAAGAAAAGAGATATTCTCTTCATCACGCAGTCTAAGCATGACATCAAGAATGGCGGCTCTTAGCGAGGCATCCACCATAGAAACAGGCTCATCTGCCACAATAAGCTTAGGCTTAACAAGGTAAGCTCGAGCCATCATAATGCGTTGTCTTTGACCGCCTGAAAGCTGGTGTGGGTATTTTCTTAATACATCTTCACCGTAAAGCCCAACGACATTGAGTGCCTCTTCAACACGGTCTCTATAATCTGATGCATTGTCAAAAAGCTTGAAGTTCTGATTAACCAAATCAAAGACATGCTGAACACGGTAAAACGGATTGTAAACACCAAAAGGGTCTTGAAAGACAGCTTGCACATTTCGCCTGTAGTCAATCATTTCGCTACGATTTAAAGTATTAATGTCTTTACCTTGAAACACAATTTGACCTGAACTAATAGAGGTAAAGCCCAACACTAAATTTGCCAGTGTGGTTTTGCCACTGCCACTTTCACCTGCAATGGTTGTAATAGTGGCAGGTTTGGTGTCAATGCTCAAGTTAAAATCTTGAAGCGCAACAACCTCTTTGGTTTTGCTAAACATGCCACCACCAACGGAATAGATTTTGCTGGCGTTACGAATATCAAGAAGCGGCTGAGACATTAATAACCTCCCCGTTTTCGTTTAATTCATACAAATGACAGGCAATCTGGTGCTTGGGTGTTAGTTCGCGTAAGACGGGCTCTTCTGTTTTGCATCTTTCATGCACAAAAGGGCATCTTAGTTGAAAAATACAACCCGGTGGCGGGTTTCGCGGGTCATGCGTTATGCCTTGCGTAATCTTTAAAGGCTTTTTCTCTTTAAGTGAAGGAATCGAATCAATAAGCACTTGCGAGTAAGGGTGCAAAGGCTTACTGAACAAAGACCTAACAGGCGCAATTTCAACCATTTTACCCGCGTACATAACAGCAATGCGGTCAACCATTTGAGCCATAAGCCCCATGTCATGACCAATCATAATCATAGAAACGCCAAGCATTTGTTTTACTTTTAAGAGGGTTTGCGCCACCACACGCTGCACCACAACATCAAGCGCACTGGTAGATTCATCTGCCACCACTACCGTTGGGTTACAAGCAATGCCCATAGCAATACAAACACGTTGCTTCATGCCGCCCGAAAGCTCATGAGGATACATGCCATACACTCGAGCGGGTAGCCCTACGGTTTTAAAGAGATCTAGAATGCGTGTTTTGAGTTGTTCTTTGGGTTGCCTGCCTTCATGTGTAACGATTGCATCGGCAATTTGGCTGTGTACTTTCATGGTGGGGTTGAGTGAGTTCATGGCGCCTTGCGGTATGAGGGCAAGTTCAGTCCAACGGAGTCTACGAAATTCTCCTTCACCTAAAGCCATAAGGTCAGTGTCGTTTAGGTAGACGTTGCCACCTGCTATGCGCCCGGGCGGTTGTACAAGGTGCAAAATGCCGTAAGCTGTGGTTGATTTTCCGCAGCCAGACTCGCCGACTAGACCTAAGGTTTCGCCTTCATAGAGATCAAAAGTTACGCCGTTTACAGCTAAAACATCACCTTTTGGGGTGCTGTAAAAGACTTTTAAGTCGCGTACTTTTAAGACGGTTTTGTCTTTATCAACTGTTCTAGAAGCATTTCTTTGCGTGTTTTTAGTTGCTTGGCTCATTCGCTTGCCTTTCTTAATCTTGGGTTTGAAACTTCATCTAACCCTAAATTAATAAGTAACAAGCTAATAAACATGATGGCTAGAAGAATGCATGGGAAACCCCACCACCACCATAAGCCTTGAATGAGCGCTGAAAGCTGAATGGCCCAGAAGATAGTTGACCCTAAAGTTGGTACACGTTGTGGCCCTAAACCTAATACCTCGAGGCCTACTGCTGTCAAAATAGCACCTGTGGTGTTACCAATGAAGCTGGCTGCTAAGTAAGGAATTAAGTTTGGCATGATTTCTTTAAACATAATGTCAAAGGTTGAAACGCCAGACACTTGGGCCATTTTTACATAGCCACTTTCGCGCATGCTTAGTACTTGTGCTCTTATAAGCCTTGTGGGCTGTGGCCAAGAAAAGAGCGATATGAGTAGCGCCATGCCTACAAGGCTGACAGGAATAATCGATTGAACAACGATAAGTACAAGTAGCGACGGAATAGTTATGGTTACGTCTGAAGCCAGTCTTATAACGTCATCAACCCGCCCCCCTACAAAGCCAGCTGTAAAGCCTAAAATAATGCCTAGAAGCATACCTGTGGTGGCTGCAATGACACCAATAGCTAGTGTACGTGGTGCACCCACAATAATGAGCGCTAGCAAATCGCGACCATCCCCATCAGTGCCTAAGGGGTGTTCCCAAGTGCCTTCTGTAGTACCACGAATGGTGGTACGGCTAAAGCCAACAGGGGGCAATTTTAAAGGTGCGCTGCCTACAAATGCGAGGTCTGTATTCCATGTGGCTCTACCTACAAAAGAACCAAGCAAAATAAGCAAGATCATTGAAGCGCCAATAATTAGACTTGGGTTAAACCAAGGGTTATCAAAACGGTTAAAGCGATTCGCTTTTTTTAGATTAGAACTAACTGCTGTACTGGCCATTAGCGTCCCTCATGACTAATCCGTGGATCAATTAACGGATAAATCATGTCCAAAATAAATACAGCAAGGGCTGTAGTTACAATGAGAATAAACGAAGTGCCTTGAATAACCGAATAATCTTGATCTCGAATAGCTCTAAAAATGACGTTCCCCATACCTCTGTAAGCAAAGATAAACTCAACCAGAATCGAGCCACCAACCAGCGTGCCCATGGTAAGTGCTAAAGCTGTTATTTGGGGCAAAATGGCATTGCGAATCATATAGCGGTAAAGAGAGTAAAAAGGATTCAAACCTTTGGCTTCGGCGAGCATCATGTAATCTTCGCCCTCAACCGTAATCATCATGCCACGCATGCCTAGTGTCCAGTAGCCAAAGGTGACAATGACAATGGAGAGTGCAGGTAAAAAGCCGTGCCAAATGACACTTCTTATAAACTGCCAATCAAAGCCGGGGGATAGACCCCTGCCATAAGACCCCTGTATAGGGAACCAATTTAAAATAACTGCAAATAAATAAATGAGAAAGAGTGCTGCCAAAATAGAAGGCATAGATGTAAATATCATGGTTACAGGAATAAGCGCTTTTAATAATTTAGGAGATTTCTTCCAAGCTAATAGCGCCCCTAACAAGTTTCCTATAACAAAAAAGAGTGCGGTGGCGAGCGTAAGTAACCCCAGTGTCCAAGGTAAAGCTCTAAAAATCATGCTTCTTACTGTAGTAGGAAATCCGGCTAGTGAATAGCCAAAATCCCAAGTAAAAATGCTACCTAAATATTTTACGTACTGCACTAAAATAGGTTCATTAAGACCAAGGCGTTCTTTCCAGCCTTCAATAATAGCTTCAGAATTTTCTACATAACCTGCCTGCTGTGTCATTCTTGAAACCATTGCTGCAATAGGGTCGCCAGGTGCCAAACGTGGAATTATAAAAATAAGCGTTGCAGCAATCCAAATAGTTAAAAGAAAAATACCAAAGCGGCGCAAAACATAGCCCAGCGTTATACCTGCCATTTGTTTTTAGACCTCCTAGCGAGATTAAAGGAAAGGTAGCTGACAAAGCTTATGTCAGCTACCTATTGAACTTACTTAGTGCTTACTGAGCAGCTTCTAAGTTATGAATGATTTGGTGCGTACTTTGCCACCAAGTTGCAGGGTGGTTGTAGTTATTCTCTGCACTTGGCCAGCCAGTCCAGTAAGTGTAGTCAAATGGAACAAGCTTTTTGGCTTGAGTAATTGGAATAAATGGCATTGCGTCATAAAGAATGGCGTAAGCTTCTTGAACCATAGGAACAATAGCTTCGTCACCTAGAGGCAAGCTACCAATTTCAGCTACAATTTCACTGTAACGGTCATTCTCTGCACCACTCCAGCGAGTATGGTTGTTACCACCAATGGCACGTTCGCCAATAGGAGCATAGAACTGATTTGTGAAGCGGTTCATAGAAGCATAAGGCTCGTTAATTGATCCGCAAGCATGCCAGTCCATATGACCTTGGAAGTTACCAAAGGCTTTATTATCATCCCAAGTACCACCAGCAACGTTAACTTGTGTTGCGTCAATACCTGCTGCGCGGAGTTGCTCAACTACAACAGCTGCAATACGGCGCTTCTCAATGAAACCTTCATGCGTTTGAATTTCAAAGCTTAGTACTTCGCCGTCTCTTTCATAGAAACCGTTGTTATTCATGGTGTAACCAAGACCTTCGATAAGTGCTTGAGCACCTTCGATATTGGTTGGCTGGTAGAAGTTATAGCCATCTGCTACAACTGCGTCAATCACGTTAAAAAGACCACCATATTCAACCCAAATACTTCTTGAAGGAATAGTTGTGAACTCATAAGCAACTTCGATGATTTGGTCACGGTCAATAATATGATTAAGAGCATGACGAAGATCGCGCTGACCCCAAACAGGATCATCTAAGTTAAGTGAAAGCTGACGTGGGCAAGGATCAAGCCACGCAAAAGGAGCGCCATCAACCCATGAAACAACATTAGGGTTACGAGCATTAATGGCTTCGTAAGCACCCAAAGTAATATCCATAACGCTATCAAGTTGACCTTCTGAAGCAAGTAATGAGCGGTTTTCTTCAGTTGCTGTGACTGTCCAAACTAGGAATTCAGGCGCAGGTAAACCTTCGATACCAACTTCAGGAATACCAACCTCTGCACCCCACCAGTCATCATTACGGGTGTAAAGAAACTCGTTTTCACTAGCACTTGTTAAAGTGTAAGCACCAGTACCTAAAGGCCAACCTTGATCAGCATCATAGTTCTCAAACGTGAAAGGATCTTTGTCAGCCCAGACGTGCTCAGGAAGCATAACAGTGCCACCCCAAATACGTACTGAGTAGAAGTCAAGTTGGAAGCGAGGGTTTGGTGCTTTAAGGTTAAATTGAACTGTTAAATCGTCAATTTTCTCAATGCCTTCAACCCACTGCTGATGATTAGCAGCTTCATTAAGTGATTGAGTTTCATCATTTAATAGAAGGTTGACTGTAAACATAACGTCATCAGCATTAAAGTCTTCACCATCGGCCCATTTGACACCTTCACGAAGTTTTAGTGTCCAGACATCTAGACCTTCGTTAGAAGTCATTTCAGTACCTAACCAAGGCTGAATTTCACCTGTTTCGTAGTTAAGTATAAAAAGAGGCTCCCAAACAGCTTGGTGCATACCTTGGTTACGGTTGGTACCCGGTACCATCCAGTTAAAGTTAAACGGCTGCGGAATCAAACCACCATCAACATCAAAAATGACGGTGCTTTCACGAGGAGGCTGCTGCGCAAACGTCATGCTGACGAGTACGGATGCTAAAACCAAAACTAATAATCTTGTTAGTTTCATATAACTAAATCCCTTTCCTAAAGGTTTGTATGAACTAGAACGTAAAAATACGGACTTAATACCACTATGTTTCCAAAAAATCCTCAACGCAGATTTATCCCCTCCCTTCAAAAATTAAGCTTTTCGCTTGATCAGAACACTCAACAATCTGCATAGGCATAGTTAAATGCTTGATTTCAGAAGAAATAGAATCATTCAAACGACTAATGAGCAAAGAAGCCGCAGCTCGACCCAACTCAAACGTTGGGTGAACAGCAAACACCTTCAAATAATTAAAACCAGAAATAGCTTGCGTACCAAAACTAGCCAACTCAAGATCAACAAACGAACTACTCGAGTCTACAATTCCGTTAAGGGCAGAGCGCATAAAACTATCTTGAATAAGCATAAGGTCATGCACCAAGTAATTAGCAAGCAAATCATTAATAGTCAAAATAGCGGTAGGTTTAAACCTCTCGAGTTTTTGCTCGAGCTTTTGGGTTTCACTTATCTTTAAGTGCCTTACCGGTAAATCGTTATCGTATATGTCTAACCATAAGAGCTCTTCGTTAAAGGCTATGTTGGCTTCTTCAATCGCTTTTTTATAGCCTTTTAAGCGGTCTTTTACAGAGCTCGAGTTTATCTCTAGTCCGGGTAGTACAGCTATGGTTTGGTGACCTCTGGCTAAAAGTTGTTTGGTTAGGGTGTAGCTGGCAGCTTCGTTGTCGTAGACAGCGTGATCGCAGTTTAAGTCGGGGTAGTAGCGGTCGACCATGACAATAGGGATGTTCTGGTCGATTAGCTTTTGGTAGCTTTTAGCGTCACTGTTATTTGGGCGACCGTAAATAAGAAAGCCCTGTATGCCGTTTTCTAAGCAGGTGTTTAAGTAGCTGTCTAGGTGTTTGAAGTTGCAATCCATGCCTAAAATTTGCAGGTGATAGTGGCATTCAAAGGCTTTTTGAGATATGCCCATGAGTAATTCATCTGCCATATTGTGTGAACTTACAAAAGCGATGGTTTTACTTTCTGCTGTTGGCTTTGTTTTTAAGATGATGTTGCCACGGCCTTGTTGTTTGGTTATACGCCTTTCTCTTTCTAAAAGGTCTAAGGCTTTGACAACAGTGGGTCTTGAAACACCAAAAGATTCTGCAATATGTCTTTCAGGTGGCAGGCTTTGCCCAGCACTTAACTCGCCCGATTCAATCATCGAGAGATACACGTTATAAATCTGATAATAACGCGGTAATGGACTGTTAGGATCTAAAGCGTGACCCGACATAAGCCTCCGAAAAATATTTACGAATCTACTTTCCGAGAACAAAAACTATGCTCTCAAGCTGTAGACTAGACAATTGGACTTCTCCAATCTATAATCACTGCTATCAGTTTGTCAAGTAGTCTAAGAAGTTAATTAACTTACATTAAGCTGAAAGTATTAACTTTATAGATCTCTGGATGCATATGCGTTTCTAAGTAACACTCGAGCTTTTAGGGCTTTGGTTAAGGTACTTAGAAGGGTAATTTTATTAGGAGGCAAGACATGAGCGATACTTTGAAAGTTGGCGTTATTGGTGTAGGAGGCATAAGCAGAACGCATATGCCGGGCTGGGCTGCGTCTGAACATGCAGAGGTTATTGCGGGTTCAGATATTAATGAGGGGCCTTTAAAAGCATGGGGTGAAACGCATGGTGTTAAGCAGTTATCAACTAAAGTTGAAGATCTTTTTTCTAACCCTGATATAGATATTATTGATATTTGTACGCCCAACATGTATCACACTTCTCTAGCTATCGCGGCGCTAGAAGCAGGTAAGCATGTTATTTGTGAAAAGCCTTTAGCACCCACACCTGAAGATATTAAAAAGATGATTGCAGCGCGTGATAAATCTGGTAAAGAACTCATGACTGCGCAGCACTTTAGGTTCAAAGGGAACTCAAGGGCTATGAAGCAAGAAATTGAGCAAGGTGTCTTAGGTGAAGTCTATCATGCTAGAGGTTGGATGCTTCGCCGTAATGCCCTCATAGCTACACCTAGTTTTATTCACAAAAAGCATAGCGGTGGCGGGCCATGTATAGATATTGGCGTGCATATTTTAGACTTAACCCTTTGGCTAATGGGTAACCCTAAACCGGTTTCTGTGAGTGGTGTTGCAACAGCTAATTTAGCGCATCATGAAGGTGCTTTTAGTAATTGGAATGGTGGCACGCTGATTCCTGACAGTTTTGATGTTGAAGATTTCGCAACTGCCTTTATTCGCTTTGAAAATGGCGCAACCATGATGCTAGAAGTTAGCTGGCTTTTGCACCATGACACTATGGGTGAAGACATGCAAAGCTGGATTTACGGCAAAGAGGGTGGCTGTCACTGGCCTAGTGCGCAGTTTCTAGATACAAATTACACAACCAGACAACTTAATAACCGCACGTTACAGTTGACTAAAGATGTTATGGAACCGCATGCTTTTGAGTGTTTTGAATTTGCTAAAGCGCTTGTTGAAGGTAGACCTTCACCGGTACCACCAGAGCAATCTTTGCAAGTCATGGCGATACTAGACGGTATATACCGTAGTCAAAAAGAAGGCCGAGAAGTCAAAATAGACATTTAGTCGGTAGTTTGGCTAGAACAGCTAATCCTTTAAAAAGGATTAGCTGTTCTGCGCTGAAACCGAAAGGATTGAAATATGAAAACAAGAACAGGGCAATTTCCTATTGGCTTTAGACGTATGGGCTTTGACTGGCACCAAGATTTAGACGCCTTAATCGCATGGACAAAAGAAAATGATTTAAACTTAATTGACTTAGGCCGAGATGCTGATACTGCAGCTAAAAAAGTAATTGACGCAGGCTTACAAGTAGGCTCAGCAGATTTTGCTGAATGGCAGCCCATGCTCTCAAGTGATAAAGCAAAAAGAGCAGATGCAGTAGCAAAAAATGCAGACTATGTTCGCAGTTGCGCAGCTGCAGGCGTAAAAAACTTCTTCTTGGTTATGCTACCTGAAGACGCCAGCAAGCCCCGCAAAGAAAACTTTGGCTATATGGTTGACAGTTTTGGTGAACTTGCCAGCACCCTAGAAGAAGTAGGCGGCAAAGTTGTTATAGAAGGCTGGCCTGGACCCGGTGCACTTTGCTGCACACCCGAAGGCTACCGTTCTTTCTTTGAACACTGCCCCTCAGAGAGCATGGGCGTAAACTACGATCCTTCTCATTTACTACGCATGGGCATAGACCCGCACCGTTTCTTAGAAGAATTCAAAGATAGAGTTTTTCATGTACATGGCAAAGACTGCATGATTATTAATGAAAGTCTTTATGAGTACGGTAGTGAACAGCCACCAACCTTTGGCACGCCAATTCCTTGGGGTAACATGCACTGGCGTTACACCATACCCGGACACGGCTTAAGTAGATGGCCATATATTTTAAAAACACTAGAACAAAACGGCTATCAAGGAGGCGTATCTATAGAGCTAGAAGACGTACACTTTAGCTCAAGCGCAGACCATGAAAAGCTAGGCATACGTCAAGGTGCCCTCTTTTTAAGTGGTTCATAACGTTTCGTTTTGAAGCAAAACCTAGACGCATTAATAACCATAAACTTAAACGACATGCACAATGCTTTAGGTCTAAAAAACAGCTTTGTGAAGCAAGCTAGCCAGCCACTCTTAAGACCTTACGCGCAAAAACTAGCTAAAGATGTCTTAAGTTTTGACCAACAAATAGCACAAAGCAGCTTGCAAAAAGCCGCAAAGCAACTCGCGACAAACTACACATCAGAGATAAGAACAACAGGGCTCGAGTATCTTCCTAGTCGAGGCCCTGTTCTTGTTTTGTCGAATCATCCGGGGCTGGCAGATACCTTAGCGCTGCTCGCGGTTTTAGCTCGAAATGATTTAAGTATTTTGGCTTTAGATAGACCGTTTTTGCGAGAGCTTAGTTATTTATCTGAAAAGCTTATTTTTGTATCTGAAGAGAAAGAAAAGGCAGTGAGTGGCTTAAGAAAAACCATGAGGTGGCTACAGGCGGGCGGGGCTTTACTGACCTTTCCTGCCGGAAAAATCGAGCCTGACCCTTATGTACGTGAAGGTAGTTTAGCATCTATTGAAACATGGTCTGATAGTGTCTATCAGTTAACGCGGGTAGTACCTGACTTGCAAGTCATAGTCGTTATGGTGGCAGGTGTTTTTAACAGTTCCGTCTTAAAGCACCCTCTAACGAAATTAAAAAAAGAGGTTCAAAACCAAGAACTATTTGCAGCAGCTTTGCAAATAGCTTTAAAACGTTATCAAAACAACCTTATTGATTTAGCCTTTACCGAAGCCATAACTGAAAAATACTCGAGTTTGGCTGAGTTTAAGCTAGTACTGCGGTCCAGAGCAGAAGATGCACTTAGTAGCTTAGCTCAAAAACATTCTAAGCCTATTTTTTACTAAGCCCATTTTTTGTTAAGTGTAAGCTTGTAGCAGTTTTATGACTAAGCTACAAAAACACATAACGTTTGATTTTACAATCCAATATTGCCATTAAAAACTAAGCCATTTTTAAAAATGTAATTTAAGAGGTTATTTATGCAGCAAGCTTACCGTAAAACCAGCCAGCATCTTCTACCAAGCCAAAAAGATGAATCTGCTAAAACAGCTTACGACATCTATCCAACAGCTAA
>CAYGTA010000007.1:26473-28080 GCA_964352605.1 uncultured bacterium
AAACGCTACACAGGCAAACTCAAAGACTTCATAGACGCCAAAAAACTCGAGCTTATAAAACCAAATGAACAAGCTGACTTAAACATTGTTTATGGTTGTGGTGCTGCGCTAGCTAACTGGCAAGACGCATACCATGTCTACCTAGATTTACCTAAAAATGAACTGCAGTTCAGAGCTCGAGCTTTAACGATTACTAATTTAGGTATGCGTGAAGCGAGTGACCCTAAAAAAATGTACAAGCAGTTTTACTTTGTTGATTGGGTTGTGCTAAATAAACACAAAGCTGACCTACTAAGCAAACTTGATCTTTATGTTGATACACAAAACCCTGAAACACCTAGCTTTATAAAGGCAACAGATTTACGAACTGCTTTAAAGCAAATGAGTGAAACAGCCTTTCGCGTAAGACCATGGTTCGAACCCGGTGTTTGGGGCGGAAGTTGGATAAAAGAAAACATACCCAGCTTAGCGCAAGAAGTTCCAAATTACGCATGGTCCTTTGAACTCATAACCCCAGAAAATGGCTTGTTACTAGAAAGCGATCAAAACTTACTCGAGTGCTCCTTTGATTTGCTCATGTATCAAAACTATCAAGCAGTGTTAGGCCATGCTGCAAAGCGCTTCAAGCATGACTTTCCTATTCGCTTTAATTTCTTAGATACCTTTGCTGGGGGTAATCTATCGGTCCAATGCCACCCGCGACCTGAGTTTATAAAAGAACATTTTGGTGAATCCTTCACGCAAGATGAAACCTACTACATTCTGGATGCCAAAGAAGACGCAACCGTTTACTTAGGATTTAAAGAAGGCGTGACCCCTGAAACGTTTCAAGCAGCTTTAGAACACAGTGCAAACACAGCTACTACACTTGATATAGAGCAATTTGTAAATAAACTAAGTAGCAAAAAACACGACTTATTCCTCATACCCAACGGAACTCTGCACTCCTCAGGCGTTAATAATCTAGTGCTAGAAATAAGCGCCACGCCTTATATTTTTACCTTTAAACTCTACGACTGGATGCGTTTAGGACTAGACGGAAAACCCCGCCCCCTAAATATAAAAAGAGGCATGCAAAACCTCTACTTTGAGCGTCAAGGACAACGCGTACTCGATGAACACATCTCAAAACCCGCTCTACTCGAGTCTGGTGATGACTGGCAACTAATGCATTTACCCACCCATAAAGAACATTTTTATGATGTTCACCGTTTAGACTTTGCCAGCAGTGTAGAGGTAAACACTAATCATTCTGTGCATGTACTGAGCTTGGTAGAAGGTCAAAGTGTGAGGCTAGAAACCCAATCTGGATTTACTCAAAGCTATAACTACGCAGAAACCTTTGTGGTACCCGCCGCAGCTCAAAACTATAAACTCATTAACCAAAGCGCTGAACCCATAAAAGTCATAAAAGCCTTTATGAAAAGCTAAGCGAGAACTAATGCTAAACTGATTTCATCATGCCATAAAACTGAGGAGGTCTGAGCGTACTCCCGAAACCTGTCTCCACTACGTCGGCAAGGTCGGAATTATAAATGTCGTAAGACTTTACAATTCAGCTTATACCAAGTCCGAAAAGGTACTTCATAAACTCTTACAGAGTTGAT
>CAYGTA010000008.1:0-27334 GCA_964352605.1 uncultured bacterium
TTCTTAACAATTGCAGCTTTGGTGCTGCTTGTTACCATTATTGCTATGTTATTAGCGAACCGTTTTACCCAACCTATTGATCATTTTATTGAAGGGGCCGAAGCGATTTCTAAGGGAAATTCAAATGAAATTCCTGTTAATGCCCACAATGAGTTTGGGCGCTTAGCAACGTCACTTAATAGTATGGTAAAAGGTTTACATAAGCGCAGCGAACTTGAGAAAGCACTCAGCAATCAACGCGCAGATCTTATTAAGATGTTGTTGCCTAGTAAAGCAGCTGATCAGCTAGCTGCGGGTAAGCCGTATTTAGAACGCTACCCTAACGCCACTGTTATTTTTGCAAACTTAAGAGGCATGGGTGACTATAGTGAAAGCCAAAGCCCTGAATTTATGTTAGAACGCTTAGATGCTATTACGGCTCTTTTTGATGATACCGCCGCAAAGCATGGTATTGAGAAAATCAAGACCATTGGTGCAGATTATTTTGCCATGTGCGGTGCAAATGTATCTCGTCTAGATCATGCTAGACGTAGCCTTGAATTCGCACAAGCGTTAAAGGAGCAATTAGACTTTTTTAACCAACAACATGGTTTAAACATCAACATTGCTATTGGTTTAGCTTCAGGTACGCTAATGGCAGGCATAATTGGGCAAACTACCATTGTTTATGACGTTTGGGGTAAAGCAGTAGATGAAGCCATGGATTACCTTGCCAAAGAAGCGCCCGCCAATCAAATCTGGATGACAGAGGCCTTTAAAGCTGAACTCGATGACAGCAGCATGCTCGAGCCTGTCACTAGCTCTTTAGGTGAGGTTTGGGCTTTGGATCTGACACATGAATGATCTAATGGCGCAAACTTGGTTTGCCTGGACGCTAGGGTTAATTATTGGCTTTCCGAGTTTGGTGATTATTTTGGGGGAGCTTGCAAACACATTAAAGCGTCGTAAGAATGCTTTGTCTGAACCTATATCTTCACTAAGGAATGCTGTTTTACCTACCTTGGCTTTACAGGTTTTTTTGTTTAATATTGTGGGCCTTGATTACGCCAGCATTACGGGCAGGATTTTTGTTACCGTTTTCTGGATTGTTATTATTTATGTTGCCTTATCTTTTTTGAGTGTTTTGCTTTTTGAACAAGCTGCTCAAGAAAGTTGGCGGGCTAATGTACCCACCCTTTTTCGTGACCTGAGTCGTTTTATTTTGGTACTCATTGGTTTTGCGATAATTTTTTCTACCGTTTGGAATCAAGATTTAAGTAGTCTCATTACTGCCTTGGGTGTGGGTTCACTGGTGATTGGTTTAGCTCTGCAAGATACACTAAGCAACCTCTTTTCAGGCATCGCCATTTTGTTTGAAAAACCTTATGCAGAAGGCGACTGGATTGAAATAGATGGCACGGTAGGTAAAGTTAGCGCTATTAACTGGCGTGCCACGCGCATCCAAACCAGAGATGGTGACATGGTGGTTATACCTAATAGCGTAGTTGCCAGTAGCAAAGTGCTTAATGAATCTAGACCAGCCGGAGCAGGTTATGAGTCTTATCTTATTGGTTTTTCGTACGATGACCCGCCTAACAAAGTAAAACGAGTCATGCTTGAAACCATCCAGACAACCCGAGGTGTCGTGGCAGACCCAGTCGCTATGGTTCGTACTATCAGTTACGATGATTCTTCTATTACGTATCAGGTTAGGTTCGCCATAGAAGATTTTTCTGCGCTCCCTACCATAAAGGATGAGTTTGCAACTCGAGTGTGGTATGCCGCTAAGCGAAACGGCTTAAGCATTCCTTTTCCCATTCGTACGCTTTTTCATTATGATGGTTCTACGGTTGACAAGAATGCAGATGAAAAGGCGTTAAGCAGTAGCTTGAGTCATTTGGCACAACTCAGCAACATTGAACAAAATGATGATTTTTTTGATGAGGTAAGCCTGAAACATTTTGCGGCAAATGAGGTTATATTGACAGAAGGTGAAAAAAGTAAAGTCATGTTCACTATTTTGTCAGGTGAGGTAAGGCTTTGTTTACAGAGTCCTAGAGGTGAACAGCATCTTCTTGCCTTAACCAAAGGTGATGTTTTTGGCGTTAGCTCATTACTGCGTAGCGACCCTAGCCACACAACCGTCATTGCAACCACCGATGTTGATTTGGTTGCCTTGTCTCAAGATGCTGTTATGCAAATGGTACGTCGAAAACCCAGCTTTGCACGCGAACTAGAAGAAATTATAGAATCTCGTGAAAGCTTAGTAGCACTCTCGCAAAACTAAGAGTTAATTATAAGCATAGGGTATTCAACGTCCTGAGATAAGTCGTTAAAAAGGTAGTTATTTCGAGCGGTTAAGGGCCATAAACAAGAAAACACTCGAGCTGGGGTCTATGAGTTTGTACGACCTACTGAAGGTAATCGTGCTGTCTTTTCGAAGTAAAATTAATATCTTGTAATGACATCAAAACCCGTTTAAGCTGTATCTCAATAACCCTAGATACAGCTTAAATTTACTTTCTGAAAGCCTCATAGACAATTTAATCTCACCAGAATCAGCTTTGAACAACCTTATGCTGACGCTTGTTTGGCTTTCTCTTGATCAACCAAAACACGGCGTAAAATTTTGCCTGAAGCTGACTTAGGAATTTGCTCTACAAACTCGAGTAATCTTATTTTCTTGTAGGGTGCTACTCGCTCTGCCACGAAGGCTTTTATCTCTTCTTCAGTTATGTCTGCTTTTTTGACCACGAAGGCTTTTGGCAGTTCGCCTGCTTCTTCGTCTGGCACGCCTATAACAGCTACATCGGCTATGTTGGGGTTAGTGAGTAGTACTGCTTCGAGTTCTGCTGGGGCGACTTGTAAGCCTTTGTATTTTATGAGTTCTTTTACGCGGTCAATCACGGCAAAGTAGCCTTTTTCATCTACGGTTGCTATGTCTCCTGTGTGTAGCCAGCCTTCTTTATCGATGGTGGTAGCTGTTGCAGTTGGGTTATTTAGGTAGCCCACCATTCGTTGGGGTCCACGAATCCAGAGTTCACCTGCTTCACCCATTCCGACGTCTTCACCAGTAACAAAATCAACCAAGCGACACTCTGTATTTGGTAGTGCAGGGCCAACTAAGGCAGCGTCCATATCTTCTCGTTTATCAGGGTTAGCGTGACTCACAGGGCTAAGTTCTGTCATGCCGTAGCCTTGACCTACGTTGCAATTCACTCTGTCTGCGCAAGCTTTAGCAACCTCGCCACCCAAAGGTGCAGCGCCTGAAAAAATGGTTCTTAGGGCTGATAAATCGTAATTATCTACCAACGGGTGCTTAGCTAATGCCAGCACAATGGGGGGTACTAAGTTTGCATAAGTAACTTTGTAATCTTGCAAAGCAGCTAAGAATTGCTCAAGATCAAAACGTGGTAGCACAAGGACACTTGCACCTACATAAAGCGCATAGTGCATAATCACAACCATGCCGTAGATATGATAGAAAGGTAGCAAGCCTAAAAGAACATCATCTTGGGTCATTGGGTGCGGGCCAACATCTTGACTTTCTTTGGTTTGCAAAATATTAGCCACTAAATTGTAGTGCGTCAACATAACGCCTTTAGGTAAACCCGTCGTACCACTCGAGTAGGGCAGTACTACAATGTCTTCTTTTGCATTTATACTTACCTCAGGAACAATGCCGTCGCTGTCTAGTAGCGATGCAAATGGGGTTGCGCCTTCTGCTTCACCAAATACAAATATTTCTTTTATGGTGTTACCTTCTGCTGCTTTTTGTGCATTTTCTAAAAACATAGGGACTGTAAGTAAATAGCTGGCAGCCGCATCTTTGAGTTGATGAGATAGTTCATGGTGTGTGTAAAGCGGGTTGGTTGTGGTGACTATGCCACCTAGTTTTGCAACCGCTAAAAAGGCAATGGCGTATTCGGGAGCGTTTGGGCTGTAAATCGCAAAAACATCACCTTTTTTGAAGCCTCGTTTTGAAAGGCTGGCTGCAACTAACTGAACAGCTCGAGCTAATTCTTTGTAGCTTACTGTGCGGCCACTGGTGCCATCTATAAGGGCGGTTTTATCTCCGAGTTCGTTGGCTTTTTGAAGCACAAAGTCAGTGAGTGATACTTCTGGAATAACAACATCAGGAAAAGGGCTTTTATAAATCATCCGTGGCTCCTAAAAAGAAAATACTCAAATTTAGTCAGGAATTGAGTTTTAAAATTATTTTTTTCTTGACTTTGAATATAGCATATTTAGGCTTTTATGGTTTAGAGATTAAAGCTGCTAAATCTTCGTGTAAGGCGGGTCAAAACTAAGAATCTAAGCCAATTTGCTTGTTCATTCTGAGCCTGCTAGATCTATCCTTTTAAGTGCGTAATTAAGAATTCTTTTAAAGGCTTTAGGCAAACACTGTTTGTCTATTATTTTGTAGGTTTAGGGTCAAAAAGTGAACGTATTGGCAGGATGGTGTGTAGCAAAAGCTAGGCATAATTAATTACACAACATCCTTTTCTTTGTATTTTCAGCCATAATGAGTGAGTGCAAAGTCTTTCAGAGCTTGTAAACTTACTTAATTTAGAACAATTTGAAGTTAATCTTTTTCGGGGTCAGAGTTATAAGACCGCTTGGGGGCGTGTTTTTGGCGGGCAGGTTTTAGCTCAGTCTTTACATGCGGCTACCCGAACGGTGCCCGTTGAGCGTAAAGCGCACTCGATTCATGCTTACTTTATTTTACCGGGTGATATTAATTTACCTATTATTTATGATGTTGAGCGCATTCGAGATGGCGGTAGTTTTACCACAAGGCGTGTGGTTGCCATTCAGAAGGGTCGACCTATTTTTAACATGGCGGCATCCTTTCAGTTAGAGCAAGAGGGTTTGTCTCATCAAATACCTATGCCTAAAGTACCTGGGCCTGAGTCTTTAGCTACAGATGTTGAAGTTTTAGAGGGTCTTGCTGAAGTACCAAGACAGTTAAAAATTGCGCTGGTGCCTAGACCTATTGAATTTAGACCTGTTGAGTCGTTTGAAGAGATGTATTTTAGTGGTCGTTCTTTTCGTCATGTTTGGATGAAAGCTAAGGATGTTTTGCCTAATGACAGTTCACTTCATCAGCAAATTATGGCGTATACCTCAGATTATAATTTGCTAAGCACTGCTCTTTTGCCACATACTCAACGCGCTCCTGATGAATCTATGCAGCTTGCTAGTCTTGATCATGCTATGTGGTTTCATCGTGACTTTAGAATGGATGAGTGGCTTCTTTACGCGCTTGACAGCCCTAGTAGTTCGAACACTCGAGGGTTTACGAGGGGTAGTTTTTTTAAGCAGGATGGCACGTTGGTTGCCTCTGTTGTTCAAGAGGGGCTCATGAGGGTAAGACAAGCTCATGAGGGTAAGACAAGCTAAGCAAAAAGCCGCTCACTAAGAGCGGCTATAAAATACTGCTTTATAGCTTAGGCTAGTTCTAAATCAAGTTTCCAGTCAGCTGGCTTATCTGCTAAGCCAAAACGCCATGCTATGGCTTGGGCTATGCGTTCGCTCGCTTTTCCATCACCATAAGGGTTTGGTTTTTTGCCCATTTCTTCTATTTCTGAGGGCGTGCCAAGTAAGCCTAATAAAACTTCCTTAACCGTTTTTGCTTCGTTACCTGCTAACTTAATAGCGCCCACATGAACACCTTCAGGTCTTTCTGTTACGTTTCTTAAAACAACTACGGGTTTACCTAAAGAAGTTCCTTCTTCTTGAATGCCACCTGAATCAGTAATAATAAGGTCAGAGTGTTTTTGCATAGCGAGTGAGCTTAAGAAATCGAGCGGTTCAACCAGTTTTATGTTAGTAACATCTTGCATGGCAGGGTAAACTGCTTCTCGAACAGCTGGGTTTAAATGAACTGGGTAAACAATGGTGTAGCTAGGGTAGGCATTAGCAACATCAGCAATAGCTCGAGCTATTTCAGGCATAAAGGGCAGGTTTTCACGGCGGTGCATGGTCATGTAAATAAGCTTTTCAGTCGGGTAGCCTTCAGGTAGTTTGGCATGCTCTAGTTGGTAGTGCACGGCGTCTACAGCGGTGTTTCCCGTTATGATCATTTTTTCTTCAGTTTTACCTTCTTTGAGAAGGTTTTGTTTTGACCATTCAGTGGGCGGCAAATCAACATCTGTTAAGACATCTGTTAGGCGCCTGTTTGCTTCTTCAGGAAAGGGTTGCTGCATATCAAAACTACGTAAGCCTGCTTCTACATGACCTACGGGTATGCCTTCAAAAAAGGCTGCTAAGGCAACTGCGAAGGTTGTGAGCGTGTCACCATGTACAAGTACATAGTCAACCTTTAGTTCTTTTAATTTTGCTGCTGCTGCTGGCACCATTCTGCCCATTAGTTCAGGCAAGGTTTGTCTTGCTTTCATTAAATCAAGGTCAGCATCGGGCGATAATTTAAAGAGCTCGAGCATTTGGTCGAGTTGTTCTCTGTGTTGGCCTGTCACTAGCGTTACAGGGGTTACCCCTTTTTGTTTTTGTAATGCATAGATAACAGGGGCCATTTTGCTTGCCTCGGGTCGAGTACCAAAAGCTACGCATATTCGTTTAGTCATGGATTAACCACCTGTTGTTTTAAGTTGCTCTCTCTTGACTTCGATAAGTCGAAGCAGACACACCATAGTAATAGATAGTACGGTAGTTACAACGGTAATATTCAACAGCAGAGGTGGTGTGTTTGACAGAAGCATACCTAAAGTACCTAGCGCTAGGGCTGCGCACCAAAGACTAATAACAGTAAATTGTTTAGATCCACTTTTGATTCTAATGAGGTCATGAAGGTGGTCATTTGAAGCTTCAGTTGGGCTAACACCGTTCTTAAGTCTTCTTAGCGTCACTTGCGTAATGTTAAGTACAGGTAAGGCTAAAATAAGGATGGGGGCGGCTACAGTAACAGCTGCGCTTACTTTAAGGGCACCTAATACACTCACGGCTGCCAACACGTAGCCAAGCATATAAGCACCCGAATCACCCATAATGATTTTTGCGGGTGTGAAGTTATGTCTTAGAAATCCAAGGGATGCGCCTGCTAAGGTGGTTAGTAGTAATATCGCTACACCGCGATCAGGAAACTGAACCGCAACGGCAAGTAGGCTAAAGCTCGATATAACAGCGATGCCTGAAGATAAACCGTCTAAGCCATCAATAAAGTTAAAAGCGTTGGTAAAGCCCACAATCCAGAGTAAAGTGATAACAATAGTGGCTGTTTGGTCAAAAAAGACAAAGCCTGTTCCAAAATAATTGGTTATGAAACTTACTTTCACACCGTTTACGACCAGTATGCCTGCAGCTACAAATTGTGAGGCTAAACGCATGTGTGCTGGAACTTCCCACACATCATCTATAAAGCCAACTAGGGTCATGAGTGCTGCGCCTACTGTTATAGCTAAAAGCTCAACACGGTAGCTTTCTATAATAGCAGGGTACAAAGCTGTAGAAGTCATAAGGGCAAGCAAAAAACCCATAAAGATGGCAATGCCACCAATATTAGGAATAGCGCCACTATGCACACGTCGGCCACCCCCCTGCTGAACAGCATTAATCTTTAGGGCAAAGTCTCTAATTTTAGGTACAAACCAAGCCACTAAGAAAAAGGCGGCAATAAAAGCAGTTGCCATGGCCGGAAAGTAAGTAATGAAGGTTTCCCTCATATCGCGCCCATTTTTACTCTTTGATATGTGGCAGGCATGAGAAATTTAAGCGTTTTCATTTAACGCGTTCCATAAATCCGGTCTCCGGCGTCACCTAATCCGGGAACAATATAGCCAGATTCATTAAGGTGGCTGTCTAAAGCTGCTAGCACAATAGGAACTTCAGGGTGTTTGTCATGAACAGCTTGAACACCTTCGGGCGCACCTAAAATGCACATGAGTTTCATGCTTGTAATACCTAAATCACTCAAGCTATCTAAAGCTGCGTTTGCACTACCCCCCGTTGCTAACATGGGGTCAAGCACAAAAACATTTCTTTCAGCAATATCTGTAGGTAACTTTTTAAAATACTCAACCGGTTTCAAAGTTTCATGATCACGGTACATTCCTAAATGCCCAACCCTTGCGCTAGGCACCAGATTCAAAATACCATCCGCCATAATTAAACCAGCACGCAAAATAGCAACTAAGGCCAATTTTTTACCTGCAAGACGATTCACTGTTGCGGTAGTCAACGGAGTCTCAACCTCAGTAGGCTCGAGTGCTAAGTCTCGCATGGCTTCAAACGCCATAAGCATAGAGATCTCGGTACATAAGGCTCTGAAGTCTCTTACGTTGGTGTTTTTATCTCGTAACAACGTGAGCTTATGCTGAATTAAGGGGTGATCCATAACGGTTACGTTAGGAAAGCTTTTCATAGTCATAAAGTTACCATGCTCGTTAGTAAATGGTGCAAGGGATAAAGTGTTAAAAACTTCACACTTAGATTTACGGTTTTTTTGAGCTGCGAAGTCTTTTACATTACTTTATGATAGTTTTTGAGTATGGTGTAGCAAGATACACACACTACACATTAAAGACAAAGGTTTGCTATAAATTATGATGACTACAAATACCCGATTTAGTGATGTCGTTCTTCAAGATAAAAGCCTATCTATGAACGCAAAAGGCGTTTTTGTTAGCATTAGTTTTTTAGGCAACGGCTGTACTCTAGATCGCCTAGCCCAGATAACTCAAGACAGCACGCATAACATTTTGCATGCACTCAAAGAACTCGAGCAGGCAGGTTACATTCTGTTTGAAAAAACCAGCGTTCGCATCAAATCAGCAGCTTATTTTGGTAGCACAAACTAAACACCTCCTGATATCTTTTTCACTTGAGCACAAACAAAGTGACGTTTGTCTCTACAGCCAAAAGCACAATAATTTGATAAGCTCCAAGGAACTACTGGTACGCAGGAGACTTACATGAAAAGAAAAAATAATTTAGCTTGGCACGTTCGCTTAGCCATGATAATCCTTTTGGTAATAGGCGCATGGTTGGTTTTAGCTTCACTCGCTCTCGATTACGGCAGCAGTGGTGCCGCTTTAAGTAACACCATTATGGGTATCCTTGTCATCATTTTAGCTTTAGTAGGCACGCGCTCACCCTTAGATGCCAGTCCTCTTTGTTACGTCATTGGCCTTATAGGCGTATGGTTAGCCCTCTCCCCTTTCATATTGGGTTATAACAATCAAATTCTAGTTATGGCTAACAATCTCTGGATAGGGCTTGTAACTGTTATTCTATCTGCCTTTTCAATAGGTGAAGCACAAGGTTTAGAGCAACCCCTAGAAAGTCACTAAGTAATCACCCTTAATCTAAATGGGCGCTTTATTAAGCGCTCTTTTTTATGGCAACTCGAGTCGTAAACCATCATAAGCATACCTCGCATTTTGCAAAGGAAGTCTTCTATCTACCCCGTGCCCTAAGTGCGTAAACACCACTTTTTTAGGTTTTAACTGCTCTACAAGGTCAAATGCTTCAACAACATCATAAACACTACGTTTTTCATACATTGCCTCTTCCTTGTAAAAACTTGTCCCTAACACAAACAAGTCTAAGTCTTGCCAAGGGCTTAAATCTGTTAAGCCAATACTGTCACTAAGATAAGCCCAAGAGCCTCTAGAAGAATCAAACCGAAAACCATAAGAAAAACCATTAAAGCCATGCGGCACCTTATGAGCAGACACAGTGTAGCTATGCTCAGAAGAACCAAAAAGCTTATGCTCAGGCTCGAGTATGTTCAAAGGAAAGCGCTTTTCGTAGTTAGCTCGCGTTAAATAAGCAAAGCGTTCTTTGAGTTGCGGTATCACTTCTTCTGGTGTAAAGACAGGAATTGATTTTCCTGTCCAGCGCCCCATATCAGCAGCGTCACCCAGTCCCAAAATATGATCATTGTGCGCATGAGAAATAAGTATCTTATCGATACTCTGAAAGCCCTCGCGGGTCATTTGCAAGCGCAACTCAGGGCTTGCGTCAATAAGCACCCGCTCAGCTTCGGCTTGCAGCACAACTGAAGGGCGTGTTCGAGCATTGACCCCAGAAACTCGAGCTTCTTGACAGACATTGCAGTTACACCACCAGCGTGGTACGCCTTGCGAATCTCCTGAGCCTAAAAATACTAAAAGAGGCATGTAGCTAATGCTATCACGCCTCTTTTAACTTTAAGATTTAGTTTTTAAATAAGTGTTAAGTCTCTATTACTTACAGAGGTTACAAAGCCATGCTGCATAGCTCTACGCTTTGCAAAGGCTTTAAGCATAGGTGAATCTGCGTAATCAAGGGCATATATAGGAATATCCATTTTTTTGAGTTCATCGGCAATAACAGCTGTCCAGTTAAGTTCATTGACGGTTAAGGGCGTATACTCATCATTTTCAGTCCAGCGGGTTGAAAAGGCTTCAAAAACAACAGCATCTACTAAATAAGAGAGTTCTTTCATTAAACTAAAACCTCGATTGGCAACCAAAGGGCCTTGTTTAACGATGGTTCTTAAATTGGTAACTATTTCAACCATCCATCTTCGGTCTTCAGGGTACAAATCAATGACATCAATCGTATCTAAGAAAAACCCTGTGAAGCCTTTTTGTAAATAGCTTTTAGCTTGAATGCAGACATGCTGACGCCAGCCAACAGAGCTTAATTTTACGTACTTCGTCTGCCAGTTTGTATTACGTTTGGATCTGTGCCACTCAGCAGGTGGACCGGCATCTTCACCTAAACTAATATAAGCAATCGGTTCAACTCCACGCATTTTTAACCATGCTAAATCATCAGAGGTGTAGTGTGAGGGTTGCAAAACAACCCGCTTATAAGAGGCTAGAGCACTGAGCTTACCAAAGCCATAATAAAAGGCAATAGGGCGTTTTAGCTTTAAGCTATCTTGTGTATTATGCGATGATATGGAAACCATATTCCTCCACGTGTTGAAGTTGAATGAACAAAACAGCAATGAGTGCTAGTGCAAGCACAATAAAAATCCAGATGATAGGCAAATTTAAAATTGCCAGAACCCCTGCGGCTACAAACAGTAAGCTTGGTAAAAAAACATTATTAAGCCCAAAAAGCATTAAGGCCAAGGTCATGCAGACACCAAATAACAAGAAGTGACTACTAAAAAACCCTATCTCTGGCGATAAAAATTGCAGGGCAAGCAAAGACAAAAAAACCAAAGACAAAAAACCAAATCTTAAAAGTACTTTGCCAGACCCTAAGCTGCTACGACCAAACTCTTCAGATGATCTTGTTAGCCACATATCTTCAGCCAATGTGTTTTTCAAACCTAAGGCCAGCCACTCTGCTAAAAATAAAAATAAAATAAGCAAAGCACCTGCAATAAATAAGTTGTAGCTAAACCTTTGAATAAGCTTTATTAACAGCAAACCAAGCCCAGTGCCGTAACCAATGTAAACCGCTAAGGTTGCGAAATCTTCAGTCATCCAAGTTAAATGCTTACGCTTCACCAACCTAAATTCTTTAGCAAAAAAGACTACTGCGAAAAACGCCAAAGCAAAAATAATAACTAAGAGGGGAACCTTAAAAAAGGCCAAAATAGCAACAAAACTAAATAACAAGGCAGACACCCAGTATTTATCTTCCACAAACAAATCCTCAAGCCATAAGCAGGCCGTCACTGACCACCACAAAAGCGAAGTCGCCGTATCTGCCAAAGGAGGCAAGGAACTAAAAAAGTTTGTGAGTAAAAGCGCAATACCAGCTAATCCGACAAATAAAACCGCTGTAAACACAGCACGCTTATCTTCCTTTTTTAAACTGAACAAAGTTTTATTAATCAAATAACTCGAAGCAATAGACCAAGTAATAAGCCACAAAGTAACCAACCAGTGAGGCAATAAGCTTGATTGCTGCAAAGCAATCGTGCCCAAAATAGCCGCAACAATCATAAGCTGACGCACACCTAAACGCGGCATAGCCAAAAGCGGTCTACGCTTCAAATTAGGTTGTCTAGGCGTCATGTGAAACAACTGCCTAGCCAAAGCAAAGGTTGAAGGCAAAGCAAACTCGAGCTGCACACGTTCGTTATCAAAACCTAAAGCCTCAAGGTGGGCGGCTAACTCAAAAGGATCAACAGCCTCTTTACTAAGCTCAAAGAGTTCACGTGAAAGGGCCCCCAAAAGATCTTGGCGGCGACGCTCCGCACCAAACCATTCATTAACACGAAAGCTCGAGCTTGGTTTTTTGTATTTTCCTGCTGCGCTCATCGTATTTCTTCATCTCTAAGTAAAATGGGCTGCTCGTCATCATCATGCTGCGTGACAAGCAAAACAGGATCATCAAAATCATAGATAATAGGAGATAAAACATCGTGGTAAACGCGGTTGTAGGCCGTAATGACTTTATCTAACGTAAAGTAACTCAGCGCTCTACGCCTAGCATGCGCCCCTAATTCATTGCGCTTTTCAGGGTTTGTAAGCAGATCAAAAAAAGCGTCTGCCATTTCTTCATAAGCTTGAGCAGCTACCACCACACCTGTATCTCCAAGAACTTCAGGCACACCACCCACTCGAGTTGCCACAACAGCTCGAGCGCACATCATGGCTTCAATGATGGTGTAAGGGAAACCTTCTGAAATACTTGATAGCGCTACAACATCTGCCTGATGGTAGGCCAAATACGCTGGGTTTATAGAGCCCTCTAAACTTATATTGTTTTCTAAACCAAGGTCTTCAATTAGGCTGGAAATACGCATGAGGTAGTTTTCATTGCCTTTAGGAACTGGACCGAATAGCTTTAAGCGTGCTTTTGGCAGCCTGGGTACAAGTTTTCTAAAAGCATGAATGAGGGTTTCTACATCTTTTAAAGGATCAATACGCCCTACCCAAACAACTGTCGGTTCACTTTGAACTTTAGTTCTTGCTTCTGGAAAAGCCTCGGGTTTAACACCATTAGCAATAACTTGCGTTCGATCTAAAGGCGCACCAAATTCATGTTGCCATTTACGATTAAATTCGCTTACTGACAGCACTTTATCTGCATGCAAGTAAACCAAACGAGCTAATGACTGATACAAAGAGGTACGTAAGTATTTTAATGCAGCTGGGTCTTTCTCTTCAGAAAACGCTAAGTAACGCTCTCGCAAATATATACCGTGCTCAGTCAAGATAAGAGGTACACCATGAACTTTAGATGCTGTCCAGGCAGGCAAGGCAGCCAAACCGTTAACAACGGTATGCACAATATCTGTCTTAGCCGGTGTAAATAGCAGAGGCACCAAAGCAGAGCGAAGCCAATTGGCTGTCAAGGCAAGCTCAGCTAAACGCGGTGTGTAAGGCAAATGAGGCCCAAGCTTCTTAGCCAAAACCTCCCAAATATTTTTCCGTTCAAAAAGCGGCCAAAGATCAAAATGATCACCCAATTTAGCTAACTCTAAAAGCCCTTGACCTAAACCACCCAAATTGCCATCAATAAAACCTGTGAATTGATAAAACGCTTTATCAAATGCTTGCCTTTGCGCATAATTTGCAGGCAAAAGGCCCTCTCTAGACTTCCAAAGAGGTACAACGGTAAGCTGCTCAACATTTTTAGGTCTTAAGAAACTAGGTTCTTTAGGTTCTGGCCCCACGACAGACAAAAGTGAAAACTGATGCTCATCTAAGCTTGTTATAAGCTGATCGCACCAAGTGCTCACACCACCAATCACATAAGGGTAAGTTCCTTCAGTTACAAGTAGAATACGCATTGTTGTAGTCATTACTCCCTAAATACATGAACGCCCCGACCTTCCCTAATCCAACAAATAGTCTGGGCAAAAAACCAGCTACAAAAAGTCGCCGTTTCCTAGTTAATTGAGTATATCGAGCATACCTTTCAAGGCTTAGTACCGCTATCACAAGCCCCGATAATTAAGCCCTAATACTCGAGTTCTTAGCTAAAAGAAAAGTAAATCAAGGCAACATTGAACTGCCTTGAGACTCGACTGTCTCTTGAGTTTTTATAATTTGGGGGTTCAGTGCTGTGCTTATAGGCTAAGCTTTGGTTTTTTGAAATTACGAAATTATGTTTGCTAAGTCATTGTTCAAAAAACGATTTTGAAGAGTAAACGCAATTGTGCTTAATGGATGCTTCAAATCCAAAAAACCCGCTGCTACCAGATGCTGCAACGGGTTATAAGCAAGAATTGTCGTACCTTAACGTTATTGCTTCTCTAAATTCAAAATAAGGAGGCCTTGAGCAAGTCTTGCTTGTACGCTTTCACCATTTACTTCGGTAGGTAGTTCAATGGTTCTTTCAAAATGCCCTCTATGACGTTCACTTGAAATAATACTCGTGTCATCCATGGGTTCTCTAAAGCCAGCAATCATGACTTTATTTGCTTGTACTGCGACTTCTAAGTTTTCTTGCGGCACACCAGGTACTTCTACAATAAGCTGAAAGGTCTCGCCTCTATCTAGCAAATCTATTTTTGGTTTACTCGCGTCTGTATGCGTACCAAAACTTAAATTCTCAATATCATCTCTTATGCTTAGTAATTCTTGTATGTCCCCAGCGGTACCAAATTTCTCTAATTCCATGAAAAAAGTTTAGCACTTTATTTTTTAAGAACTATGCAGCTTAGTTAACGAATGGAGGGTAAGCCGTTTGTTATTTTTGAAAACCTTGCCTTCCAAAAAAACTGATTTATCTGCCAAACGCCAATGTATCTAAGTTTGTGTCGTTTGCCCTCTTAAATGCAATGAATGTTAATTAAATGCAAAGAATGCTAAAAGTAATCAAAGTTAGAGGCTACTTTGGCTTTAACGCAAAAATACTTGAGATGGTAGTAATTTCTTTAGATTAGCTTTGTTTGCCAGTTATAGCAGCTTTCAAGTAAAACACTACCTCAACTTATACTAAGCTGAATTAAAACGCTTGCAGCGTTTTAATTGTCGAACGGCTATATAGGCTATTAGCAAAGGCAAAATGTTAGGCTTTTAGGGTGCGTATTCCGTTATTAGCTGCCCCAACCGCGTCAGGCAAAACGAATTTAGCTTTAGACTTAGCTAAGCACTACCCTATAGAAATCATTTCAGCAGATGCAATGCTTGTTTACAAACATTTAGACATTGGCACAGCAAAACCAAGTCATGAAGAACAAGCACTCGTTAAGCATCATTTGATTAACGTTATAGAGCCCAATGAGGCTTTTAGCGTAGCTGACTACGTGAAATTAGCTGAAAGCGCTATTAAAGACACACTCGAGCGCGGCAAGATTCCTTTTGTTGTGGGCGGAACAGGGTTTTACATTCGGGCTTTAACAGATGGGCTAGCCACCGTACCCAGCGCTGACTACGACGTGCAACAAGCATTTTGGGATGTCTTTAAACGTGATGGCTTAGACCCCCTTCAAAAAAAGCTCGAGTCTTTAAGCCCTGCAGATGCCGAAAGAACGCAACGCAACCCAAGGCGAGTCATTCGTGCGCTCGAAATCATAGAGCGCACCGGTAGGGCGCCTTATGAATTTAGCAATACCCAAGCTGCTTTTGAGTACACGAAACTAATTTTGTTACCCGAAATGGCAAAACTCGAGCCTCTCATTAAGGCCAGAACACAGTTGATGTTTGAGGCGGGTTGGGTTAGGGAAGTTGAAGTTCTTTTAAAGCATTATCCGGTTTTAGCGACTGCCAAGCAAGCTTTGGGCTATGACACCATTGCTAAGCATCTTAAAGGCGAATTAAGTTTAAAAGAAGCGCAGGATGCCATTATTTTAGCTACAACGCAGTTTGCTAAGCGGCAACGCACTTGGTTTAAAAAAGAAAAAGATGCTTATATTATTTCTAGCTTAGCTAATGAAGCTAAAGATGAGGTTTCTGCTTGGTTTCAATCTTACATTCGTAAATCCTAAGCTCAAACCCTTGCTAAATTTTTGCTAACTATTTTGTTTATTTGCAAACTATGTGTTTCACTTCATGGTGCTAATAAATGACTACGGTAAACTATTTACTAATAGCTATGTCACTTTCATTTTTATCACCATTTTTTCTTTGGGGCCTGCTCGCCTTACCACTTATAGTCTTATTGCACTTCATTCGCTTACGCAAAAAGCGCCAAGAAGTATCTGCGCTTTTTCTATGGAAACAAGCAGTTGAGCTTACCGATACCAAGAAGCTTTTTTCGCCTACGTGGTTGCTTTTATTACAGCTTTTGTTTGTTTTATTAGCGTCTTTGGCGTTATCTCAGCCTAGTTTGACATTTCAGGGTCGCCCTGACCGCATTATCATTATGGACGCGTCAGCTAGCATGTTAGCTCGCGACAGTGATGGTGTCCGTCTTAACAAAGCAGTCTCTGAAGCAAGGGCTTTGGCAGGCCGTTCAGGCCAAGTTGCTATTATTCGTGCTGGGCTTGATGCAACTGTTGTTCAGGGTTTAACAAGAAGCAATCAAACACTAAATGCTGCTCTTAATTCTATTGTGGCTGCCGACCGTGAAGCAGATATGGATAGGGCTATTTCGTTAGCATTAAGCATTGCACCTGAAGCCGATTTGCACGTTTTTAGTGATGGTGAAGTTCCTTCGGGCACCCAAATCACCGTGCATCCTATTACAGGTGACGCGCTTAATATGGGTATTAACACTTTTGATATTGGTATTCAACAAGCGTTTGTTTCGGTAGTAAGTAATCATCCTCGTCCGCAAGAAATTACCTTAGAACTTTGGCAACTCTCAAACGATGGCAGAGCCGATTCTCCGGTTGGTACAACCATTTTGTTTGTACCCGCAGCAGGTCAAGCCAATGTGAGTTTCCCTCTTCAATCTAGCTCAGGTTTTTTTGAAGCCCGCCTTGTTACCCCCGAATGGGATGCCCTTGCCTTAGACAATGCTGCCTTTGCAGGCAAACGTGACTTAAGGGTTGTCTTGACTGCACAAAATGATATTTTAGAACGCGCTATTTCTGCCATTCCAAATGTTCAATTCCAAACCCTAAACAATGCAGATTTAAATGCACCTGGCTTTGACGCCCGCATTATTTTTGGCGCTTTACCAGAAAATGCCACCGGTAACTTTGTTCAATTTATGCCAACTGCCCCCATTCCTGTTTTTAAGCTCATTAATAATTGGGACAGAAGTAATGACCTACTGCGCTTTGTTGATTTAAATGAAACGGTTTTTGCTACCGATATAGACAGTCGTTTAAGTCTAGATGAGTCATGGCAAATTCTAGCAGAAAGTAGTGACTTAACGCCCGCCATTGCTAGCTTTACAGATGATACTAAAAACGTTATTTTACTTAACTTCAACCCTAGTCAGACGGACATGGTAAACCGAAGTGCCTTTCCTTTATTAATGACCAACATCATGAATTCTTTTCGAAATGAAGCACAACTCACGATGGGCCAAAACCTGAACGCCACAAGCCTAATTAGAAACGATGCCGGGCCTCAAAATCAAGAAAAAACTCGAGTGGATGAAGCTGGTATTTATCTGCTGGATAATGAGCCTTTCAGTGCTAGCTTGTTAAGCAGCAATGAATCTCGCTTACCTAGTTTAGAGATTGACTTAACACTCGAGCCTGAGCCAGCACCCACTGCGCGTAGTTCTGAGAGGGTTCGAGGATTTGCTATTTGGCTGATTGGTATAGCTACTATCTTGTTGTTTGCCGAGTGGATTTTATGGTCACGAAGCAATAGCCCTTGGGCGTTTAGACGCTAAGACTAAAAGCTAGCTCTAATCTGAAAAGAAAGCTCTACTTCATCTTCGATCGTCCAGACCAAAAAAGAAGGTCTTGACATATTATAGTCAGAGAGCAATACAGTAAAAGCGCCCGTTGTTGTAAGCGTATTGCCTTCAAGCAAAATTTCCGCATTCACGCTGATTTCTTTGCTGACCCCATGCATCTCTAAGGTACCAACGAGTTCAACAGCTTGAGCTTGCCCTTCACTGACTTCATTAGGCTCGCTATTCACTGTATCTAGGTTAAATACAATGTCAGGATACAACTCAGACTCAAAGACGGTACGACGCGCATTGGTATCTCGAATCACGTTAGCAGAGTCAAACTTACTGGCATCTAGGGTAACAACAAGACTCGAGCGTCTTAGGTTTTGCGGGTCAAAGAGAAACTCGAGTGTTTTTATGCTGGTTTGCCCTGTTACTGTTTCTCGTGGATCTGTTGCTTTGTATTGCACGTAACTTTCTTCCACGAGTGTCATGTTTGTTTGTGCGTAACTTAGTGAAATTGCAAGGATGGCGAGAGTGACTATGATTATTTTTTTCATTGCTTAGTCCAATTCTTTTTTCATGAAGGTTTAGTGTAAAAACTGTTAAAGGTTTTATGCTTTCTAATGCGTTTAATTGTTAGCTTATACCAAGTGGTAATAAAAATAGTGGTACTTGACTGCTTTGAGGTATTTTGATAATGGCACGAATTGAAATTACACTTCCCCTTCTTGTTGCAGTTCTTTTAAGTGCAGGCTTAGTTATTTTGAGTAGTGCTGCACCCAGCTTAAGTTTTGTGAGTCGCCAAGTTGTGTTTCTTGGTCTTGCCTTGCTCGTCACTATAGTCATTTTATTAACGGGGCGTAAGCGAATTATGGCAGCAGCTTTTCCGCTTTATGCCTTGTCGATTATTCTATTGGTCTTTACTCAGTTATTTGGTACAGAGGTGAATGGTGCTCGATCTTGGCTTTATCTGGGTCCGTTACCCGGTTTTCAACCTTCTGAGTTAGCAAAAATCACACTGATATTAGCAATGTCTAAGGTACTGCACGAAAAACCCATCAAGCATTTCTTGCATTACTTCAAACCCGTAGCTTTACTTCTTTTACCTTTTGGCTTGGTTTTTTTAGAGCCTGATTTGGGTAGCGCTTTGGTTTTTGGGGCTATTGGTGCAGGCATGATTTTGGTTAGAGGCATTCCTTGGCGGCATCTACTTATCTTTTTGGTCTTGTTTGGTGTGGGTATGCCAACCGTGGTGTGGCCCAATTTGAAGCCCCATCAGAAAACTCGTATTAGTATTTTCATGAACCCTGAAGCTGACCCACAGGGTAGCGGCTATCAGGTTATTCAATCACGTATTGCAATTGGTTCCGGTGGCATTGTCGGTAAAGGCTACAAGCAGGGTACTCAGTCTCAGCTTGGCTTTATTCCCTATCCTTATTCTGACTTTATTTTTCCTGTCATTGCTGAAGAAGGTGGCTTTATTACGGCTGTGACGCTACTCTTTTTATACGGCCTCGTGTTTTGGAGGCTTGCGGCTATGGCTAGCGAATGCCTTTATGAACGCGATCAGTTAGCAATCATAGGTGTACTATCGCTGTTAGGCTTTCAGGTACTCATAAATATCGGGGTAACCATTGGGCTAGCACCAGTCACAGGCATTACCCTGCCCCTTATTTCATATGGAGGCTCGAGTCTTTTGTCTACCATTGCGGTTTTATCTCTTGCTTTTGTTTTGCATAGAGACCGTTTTAAAGATTGGTAATTCAGCAAGGGTCAATAGAAAATCACTTCATAGTCTTGAAATTCGCCATTTTCATAACGAAACTTGCCACTAAAGAACCTATCTTGCTCAAGCCATGGTAAGAATACTTTGTCGCCCTCATAAAGGTTTAAGTCCATAATTTTATCGTTGTCAATCCAGTGTAGTGACCCTTCTTCACTAGACTTTGGTTCTCCCTCAAAGGTATGAACGAGATAAACAAACGCGTACCAATCATCTTGCCCATCAAAATTAGGCCAAGTTAAGAAGCCTTTAAGCTGCGCTTCTTTAACTTTCAAGCCTGACTCTTCAAGCACTTCACGGCGCATACATTCCTCAGGTGACTCTGCTGGCTCGAGTTTTCCCCCTAGGCCATTCCACTTGCCTGTTTGGTAGCCTTTGGCTTTGTGAAGCATAAGGGTCTGGTTATCTTTTTTTACATAAACAAGGGTTGCGAGTTTTAGTCCCATTCGTCACTTTCTACATGGAGATTAAATTCTGAAATAAACAAGCGCTTGAGTTCTGCATCATCTTTTAGTTCGCCTTTTTCTTCACGGCGGAATCGTAGTTTAGTTACATCTGTTATGCTTCCTCTAAAGGCGAGTTGTTTAGCTGCTCTGCGTATCGCTTCTATACTATTACGTGTAGGGTAAGTAAGGGTTTCACGCTGCCTTGCCCCTGCTATATTTTCAAGTACAAGCAAGACTTCTGACTGCCCTCCCCGTAGTCGCAAGAATACTTGGTCCACTGTCTGATTCATGCTTTAGTGTAACGAAAAAAGGACAGCACTTAGGCTGTCCTCAACTACTATCTTTTTAAGCTTACTTACTCAGCGCCAACTTCACCATTTGCAACAACAGTTGCTAAGTTGTCAGCACTAAGATGCACATTTATATAACCATCGTAAGCAATAAGCTCTTCATAAGTGATTGGGTCACCTGCACGTGTTTCCGTTACGGTGGTTACGCTCATACCAGTAGCACCATTAACATTGGTAAGTGCAATATAAATACCGCCACCAGGCGTAATATCACCTTCATGAATGTGCATAGGGTGGTCACCCGTCGCAGGTGTACCCGTAAGCTCAACAGTAATCGTTGTCGTTGTGTCATCTACTTTAGCAAAAGTAGCAGTTCCTTTTACATCTGTACCACCAGCGCCTGTTGCCGCCAAGTCAAATGATTGGCTAGGCAAAGTTGCAGTAGATGAACATGCAGTAACTGCAAAAGCAACGACAAGGCTTAGTAAAACCAAACTTAGTTTTTTCATAGTCTTCCTCCTAAATTTTGCTGATTTCAGCACTGTAAGCATTACTCAACCACAGCAAAACAACAGTAGATAGGCGTACAGTTAGACCTCAAGACCCTCGAGCCATGTTTTTATATTGCCATAAGCTGCCCTAGGTACTCTATGTCCACCTTCAAGCTCGAGCCATGTTAAGTTATTTGCGTGACACTCGAGTTTGGTTTTGAATTGTCTGCTTCGCTCTAGTGAGTAGGCTTCATCTTCTGTCATGGCTATGTGCAGGATTGGGCTTTTCAGGCTTTTGCTTTGTGTTTCTTCTGGCCAGTTTGTTGGGGCTGCGCCTGCTATCGCTATAACTCCTTTGACATAATCAGGATGCGCTTTAGCAAAGCGGTAATTCAGGCTGACGGATTGCGAAAATCCAAAAAGTACAGCTTTTTTATGGTTTATGAGTTTGTCTTCATAGGCTTTTTCAATCACCGAAATTAAAAATTGATGGTGATTTTCTATGGCTTCTTGGGGTTCAAAATCACTGACCCAAGAGAACTGTGTATCAAGTTTGCCTTGCTGCCAGTTAACGTGAGGGTATGGGCCTTGCAGCGCAGCGATAGACCAGTCACTATGAATTCTTTGAGCGTAAGTCATAGCTGTTTCTTTAGATTGGCCATTACCATGCAGACAGACTAACAATTCTTGTTTGGCATCATCTGGTACAAAAAAGTCAGCATGGTAGCTAATGCTTTGCTTAATACGAAAAGGCTTAATGGACATAGAGTTTAACTAAAGCCCCTGTGCTTATCGCACAATGCCCAAGTGATAAGCAGTAAGCTTAATGAATTCTTTAAAGCCATACATCAAACGACCATAAGGGGTAAAGGCACCTACTACTTCAGGGATATAACCAAGTTTTTTAGCAAGGTACTTTGTGCGGTGTGCATGCAAGTCATCAGTTACAATAGTGATTTCGTGACCTTGTAGCAAATCTAGACTAAATACCAAATTCTCGTAACTGGTAGTACTTTTGGTTTCACTTAGCAATGCACTGCGCGGAACCCCTTTACTGTAAAGATAAGCAGCGCCTGTAAGGCCTTCACTATAGTTGTCACCAACCTGAGCTCCCCCTGTAACAATAAAACTCGAGCCACAGCCATTACTGTAAAGTTCGTAGGCTTTATCTAAACGTCGTTTAAAGGCTGGGGAGGGTACACCGTTGTATTGTGCTGCGCCCATGACCAAAATGGTGCTTGCGTTGCAGCTGACATGGTTGAGTTGGTTGTAACCGTAAATTGACACAGCCTGTGAAAGCGTATAGCTGCATAAAAGTAGCATTATGACTACTAATATGCCTTTAATACTCAACGTGAATTGAGATTTTTTTCTTTGTTTAGTCGCCTTTGAGGCGCGATTCAATTGCCCTAGCATGTGCTTCTAGTCCTTCTGCTCTTGCCATTTTTGCGCCTGCGGGGCCTATGGCTTGTACGGTTTCATTATTTAAACTCACAATGGGAATGACTTTCTGGAAATCTCTTACATTTATGGCACTACTAAAACGTGCTGTTCCTCCGGTGGGCATTACATGGCTTGGGCCAATGACATAATCACCCAAAGCTTCCATACTGTTTTTACCTATAAAGATTCCCCCTGCATGTTTTACTTTTGGTATAAGCGACCACGGGTCTTGCAAGAGCAAACAAAGATGTTCAGCTGCGTAAGCATTAGCAACTTCTATGGCTTCTTCCAAACTTGCAACTCTAACTATTATGCCTCGTTCATCACAAGATTCTCTAGCAGTTTTTGCGGTGGGTAAACTTTCAATTGCGGCACCTAGACTTGCTAAGACCGCATCAATTAAACTTTGACTGGTTGTTACTAATACGGGTTGTGCACCGTCATGTTCTGCTTGCGCAAGTAAATCTGTAACCACATGGTGAACATCTGCTGTTTCATCGGCAAGGACTAATGTTTCAGTTGGGCCTGGTAAGGCTTCTATGCCAACATCTCCATAAACTAATTTTTTGGCGGCCATGGTGTAGGCATTTCCAGGACCAACAATTTTATCAGCCCGTTTTATGCTTTGCGTACCATAAGCTAAAGCTGCTATAGCAACGGCTCCTCCTAGTCTATATATTGTAGATATGCCTACTATAGATGCTGCGACTAAAATTTCAGGGGCAACGCGCCCTTCAGCATTTGAAGGTGTGATAATCACAATATCTTTAACCCCAGCTACCTGTGCAGGTATAGCTGTCATAAGCAGGGTGCTAAACAAAGGTGCTTGCCCTGCTGGTACATAACAAGCAACTCTTTCTAAAGGTCGCACAAGCTGACCTAACAAAGCGCCCTCAGATTGAAGCAAAAAGCCTTCTTTAGGCTGGTGTTCATAAAATGCCCGAACTCGCTTAGCAGATAACTTAATAGCTTCTTTTAGCTCTTCTGGCACTTGTGCTTCTGCTGCAATAAATGCCGCTTCAGGCACTTTAAAATCGTTTAACAAAACACCATCTAAACGTTGAGTTAATTCTTTTAAAGCATCATCTCCCCTAGTTAAAACATCTTGCAAAATAGCTTCGACACGTTCTTTAATAACTGGCTCATCTTGAGCTTGTTTTCTATTTTCGAAGCGTTGAATAGCCTCGCCGTAATTTGTAATTAGTTTCATAGCTTCTCACTTCACTCAGTCTAGCTGCCAAGTCTAACCAAAGTTTACCTTAAACAAAGTTAGCAACAGAGCTGCAAAATGCCAAAGTCTTTCAATTCTATTGTGGCAACTAAAGCAGTCCCTTTTAGGTAACGAAGTGGCTGACAAAAATCTACATCTTAAGCCCTTATACTTATGCCTATGAGTCTTAATGTTCTTTGGCGTAGCGGTTTGGCTGCAGAGGCAGCACAGGAATTAAAACATTTGCTTCCACCCGACATATCTCTAGTTGTTGAAACCGATAAAGATAAAGCTGCTGAGCATTATGCGTGGATGGATGTACTGGTTGATGGTGGACCTAGCGAAGAAGCCGTTAATGCCAAAAAGCTCAAACACATTGTGGTGCCTTACGTTGGCATAAGCGAAACCTTAAGACAGTTTGTGCTTGCTCGGCCCCATTTAAAACTTTATAACTCTCACTTTAATGACGCCTTTGTTGCACAACACGCCGTCGCACTCATGCTTGCCGTGACCAACCGAGTTATAGAAGCCAATGCCAGCATGCATGAAGGTAATTGGAAACCCCACGGTGAAGGAGGTTTTGAATCTATGTTTTTAGAAGACAAAACCTGTTTACTTATGGGATACGGTGCCATTGGCAAAGAAATTGAAAAACGAGTCAAAGGCTTAGGTATGAAGGTTGCAGCTTACAAAAGAAGTTCCGAAACAAACAGTTCGCTCAAAATCTTTGGCCCTAGTGAGTTGGCAGAAGCCTTAAGTTCAGCTGATGTCATTATGATAAGTTTACCCGGCACCCTCGAAACCAATCAGCTACTCAACAAAGAAAGCTTCAAGCATGTAAAAACCGGCAGCGTTATTGTAAATGTTGGAAGAGGTAACGTTATTGACCAGCATGCACTTTACGAAGCACTTAAAAGCAAGCAGCTTTTGGGCGCAGGTATAGATGTTTGGTGGAACTATCCAAAGGCAGGCGAAAGCAAAAACAATACCTTTCCAGCTGACGCCGCCCTACATGAATTAGACAATATAATTATGAGCCCACACCGCGCTGCATCTGTGAGCAATACAGGAGCAGCTAGCTTTAAAGACACCGTAAAAACCCTAAACGCTATAAATGAAGGTAAAAGCAGAAACCAAGTTGACCCTAGCAAAGGCTACTAAAGCAAAATACCCTCGAGTGTTAGTTTTAGTGAGGTACGCAGCTCATCTTTAATTGATCTGTCTTGACGATAACTGGCCCACTGCAAAGCAGTTAAAAAATAATTATTTGCAATAATGCGGGCTAAGCGCTCACGTGAATAATCACTCCGAATGAGATTCTCCTCGCGGGCTTTTGTCAAGAAATCATAAATAATAGCAACAAGGGGCAAAGAAATAAAAGCTTGCCTAGAGCGCTCAGGATCAGGGTTAAGAAGCTCATAACTTAAGGGCAAAACAAGACTCGAGTTGCTCTCTACAAAGTGAGCGAGCTCTTCAAATATTTCGTAAAGTGATTCTACAGCTGTTTTGCTTATAGCTTCGGTTTTAACTCTGTCTTGCATTTGAGTGAGTTCTTGAGCTAGGTGTTCTATTAAGATGGCTTCTTTATACGGGAAGTAGTTAAATACGGTTCCACGTGATACCTTGGCAGCTTTAGCTATTGTTAAGACTGTTGTTTCTTGAAAACCTTGGGTTTCGAAGAGTTTCATAGCGGTACTAAAAATACGTTGTTTGCGGTCGCGTTTTTGTTGTTCGCGAATACTTAGTGTTTGCACTTAAAGATTGTACAGTAGTTAATGTCTAAGCACAAAATAAAAAAGCCACCCGAGGGTGGCTTTTTTTGCGTTTGCTTGCTTTAAGCTTGGGCTGCTTTGGCTGTTTCTACCAACTTTTTAAATACGGCTGGTTCTTGAACAGCTAAGTCAGCAAGGACTTTACGGTTGATTTCCACGCCTGACTTTTTCAAGCCATTCATGAAGACAGAGTATGACATGCCTTCTTGGCGGGATGCTGCGTTAATACGAGCAATCCACAATTTACGGAAATCTGCTTTTTTATCACGACGATCACGATATTCGTAATCTGCGGCATTCAGTAAGGTTTGTTGCGCAACTTTGAAGCTTCTCGAACGTAATCCCCAAAAGCCTTTGGCTCTTTTAAGAATCTTCTTATGCTTCTTGCGGCGTACGACACCTGTCTTGGCTCTTGGCATAGCTTATCCGTAGGGCAGAAGCGCTTTTATCTTGTCAGCTTCTGGCTTTGCTAGAATGAGATCGGTGCGTCCTTGGCGAATGCGTTTACCTGATTTTTTATGATTCAGGTGGCGTTTACCGCTACGCATTGCCTTTACCTTACCTCGCCCTGTGATTTTAACACGGGCTTTGGTGCCCTTATGGGTCTTCAATTTAGGCATTTACTGCTCCTTAGCGAACACCACAGTACTTAACTGTTTGGTGTCTATTTCTGTATGACTAAAACCCTTCATTATTGGTTTTGAAGTAGCTAGTCAAAGGCTTAAGTTAACTCATGCTGGCCTTAGTACCATGTTGTAATCCATACCTGCCATACTTGGTGGCATATCAACAACACTTAACTCGTTTACATCTTGCGCAACTCGGTTAAGTAAATCTTTACCGAGCTCAGGGTGGGTGCGTTCACGACCACGAAACATTATTGTCACTTTCACTTTATGACCACCTTTTAAAAAGCGGCGAATGTGATTGACCTTGGTGTTGTAATCATGCTCATCAATTTTTACCCTAAATTTAATGGCTTTCATTTCTTGCTGGCGAGAGCGTTTGCGTGTTTCTTTTTCTTGCTGCTGCAACTCATAACGGTATTTACCGTAATCCAACAAGCGGGTAACCGGGGGCTGCGCAGCTTCACCAACCATGACTAAGTCAAGATCTGCTTCGCGTGCACGTGCTAGGGCATCTTTGGTATCAACAATACCAACTTGCTCACCATCAGCACCAATAAGACGTACTTGTCTTACCCGGATTTGTTCGTTAACTTTTAGCTCTTTAGCTATGTACTTCACCTCCAAATAGTGTGTAGCGTTAAAGCATACAGCGCATAAGTTTAGCAGATAAAGGTAGGTAAAATCAATGTGAATCTTACTTCAGTTAGATTTAGTAGCTTAAAGACGTCAGATATGAGCAGATTACATAGCTTAGAAGCTTTGTTTCTTAGCATAGTTTTATGTCACTATTGAGTTCAGTTGAGGATGCAAAACAAATCTTACAAAGTTCAAAAACAGTTGCCGTTTTAGGTGTTCATAAGGTTCAAAGCAAAGCTGCTTATTATGTTCCTCAGTATTTATCTTTAAATGGCTATAAAATTTTTCCAGTTAACCCCGTCTTTGCTGGCGAAACATTATTTTCTAAAGAAACCAAAGGCAGCCTTGCTGAGCTAGATGTCGCCATAGATGTTGTGGATGTATTTCGTCGAAGTGAACATCTAGAAATGCATCTTAACGACATACTGTCAATGCGTCCCCTACCTAAAGTCGTTTGGTTTCAAATCGGTATTGTCAATAATGAAGTTGCCCAAAAACTTTCAGACGCAGGCATAGATGTAATTCAAGACAGATGCATGTTAGCAGACCATCAGTATTTACTTTAATTAATCAGCAAAGGTGTAAGCTCGAGTAAAATCTCGTAACACGCTGCCTAGTTGCATATAGTCAAGCAAAACAGTCTCAAATGCTTTTAGAACAGAAGCGTCAAAATGACTATTTTTACCTTGCCATAACAACTCAAGGGTTTCTTTTTCAGCTCGAGCGTTGCGGTAAGCACGATCACTTGTGAGTGCATCAAATACATCTGCCACACTTACAATTCGTGCACTTAGGGGAATTTGCTCACCTTTTAACCCATAAGGATAGCCGGAACCATTAACTTTTTCATGATGGTACAAAGCAATTTCAGCTGCTTCATCCATGCCTTCTTTGCCCGCCGATTTAAGCATCTCATAACCGTAAAGCGTATGCGCTTCCACTCGAGTGCGTTCTTCTGGGTTGAGTAAGCCTGGTTTGCTTAAGATTTCTTCGG
>CAYGTA010000009.1:0-25837 GCA_964352605.1 uncultured bacterium
TATAGTTCCGCCAGAAGTGGTATATAAATCCAAGGATAATGGTAGACCATAAAATGGTTTCTAGTCTTGGCTTACCTGGGTAACTGTAAAAGGGGGTGCCGATATACTTACAGTGACTACAACTTGTCTTTTCATCCATCATGCCTACCTCAAAGCTTAACCTAACGATTTGAGGTAGTTTTTTGGTATGAATTAATTCACAGAGCTGTGGGATAAAGAGAGCTTGTTATGAGATAAAAGGATCTTCGAGCTCTGTATGAAAGCTACCTGTGCTTTCAAACAGCTGTTTACGTTCAAGCCAGGTGGGTTTGCTGATTTGCATGTGAATGTCGCCTCTACCTGAGTAGGTTTTAACGCGGCGTAGTTCCTTGAAGCCTACTTTTTTGAAGGCTGTTTGGGCGCGTTTGTTATCTTCAAAGGTGTTGAGAGTTACGCGCCTTAAGTCTAAGTCGTAAAAGGCGAATGATAAGAGTGCATAAATGGCTTCTGGGCCGTAGCCTTTACTCCAGTGGCTTCTTTCACCAATAATAATGCCTAACGTTGCACTGTCAAAGCCAATATCATAAAGCTCTATAGTACCTATATAGTTTTGTTGTTCATCAAAAATACCAAAGGTTTCACGGTCATGCCTGCGACTATCTGCTTTAAGGATGCGTTTTAAGAGCCATAGTGGCATACGGTTGGGGGGCGTGCCATTTAAATGCGCTATTTCTCTATCTTTAAAATGAAGAGCTATGCGTTTCCAGTGTTCTTGTTCTAAGGCTTGCAGCGGTTGTAAGCAGACACGACCAAAGTTTAATCGAGGGTGCTGGAAGGTGGGTTTGCTTTGTAGTCTTAGAACCGTCATTTTAAATAGTTTATAATCTTTTCTTAAGAATATTTTTGCTTTATGAACTAAGTTTAGGGTTTTTGACTTCTTCTGTCTGTGCGATAAATGTGAATGTTTCATTGCCTTAGGTTTCTATTGCAGTGTTTTTGAGAACCAGAGATATAGCCATCATTACGATTTGATTCACATCTTTGTGTAATAGTATATAGGCAATGTTGGTTCTAAAACAATAGTACGCTAGCGAAATCTGGTTTAAGCTAAGACCTTAGCTTAACTATATTTTTTTGCTTTGTATAGGAAAGGTCGCATGGATAGTCAAACTCAACTTACGGTTGATACGTTCAGCCAGAAATTTAAGCAACTCACAGAACAAATTTCACGCGTTATTTTAGGTCAAGAACAGCTTATTGAAGATTTGCTTATTGCGGTTATTGCTAAAGGGCATGTCTTGATTGAAGGTGCCCCTGGTTTAGGTAAAACACGTTTGGTAAGAGCTTTGTCTGAAACAAGTCAGCTTAGCTTTGGGCGTATACAGTTCACGCCAGACCTTATGCCTGCCGATGTTACGGGCACTATGGTCTTTATGGATGACAATTCCGGCTCAAAATTTGAGTTTCAAAAAGGACCTATTTTTCATAATGTTGTACTCGCTGACGAGATTAACCGTGCCACACCTAAAACCCAATCGGCACTTCTAGAGGCCATGCAAGAACAAATCGTTACAGCTTCAGGGTCAGAATATGCATTGCCTAATCCTTTTATGGTCTTAGCAACTCAAAACCCACTTGAGATGGAAGGTACCTACCCTCTACCTGAAGCGCAGTTAGACAGATTTTTATTTAAACTACTTATAAAAAGACCAGATTCAGAAACCCTAGCCCGCATTCTTGTTACCACTACAGGGTCAGGTCAAACGATACTCGAGCCTATCTTTACGCAAGCTCAGCTTCTTGCGCTGCAACAAATGCTGCGAGCGGTACCCATAGCAAGTCAAGCTATTGATTATGTGGTTCGTTTAATTGAAGCTACCCACAGCCACCCTCAAGTTCGTCTGGGTGCTAGCCCGAGGGGTGCACAAGCTATTACCTTAGCGGCCAAAGGCTACGCACTGGCTTCAGGTCGTGCACATGTTGAACTTGAAGATATCAGACGTGCTGTTTTTCCTGCCTTACGCCACCGCTTACTACTTAGCTTTGAAGCTGAAGTTGAAGGCGTAAATACAGATGACATTCTGACTGAAATTATGAAACAAGTAGACCGCGCTTAAGCATGATTAGCTCACACACTCGAGTGTTGCTTGATCGTTATGCTTTGGCGTCAAAAGCGTTGAGTCGTTTTTCGGGTGAGCGTTTGGCTAAAGAGGCTGGTCAGAGTGTTGAGTTTTATGATTTTCGGCCTTATCAAGCTGGCGATGAGTTGCGTTATGTTGACTGGAAGGTTTTCGCGCGCACCAATAAGCTTTACACACGTCTTTACCAAGCTGAACGTAACATCGCGCTTTATGTGGTTATTGATAATAGTTTGAGTATGAAATTAGGTGGAAAGTCAGCCTTTGCTAAGGCACTTGCTAATATTTTGGCTTATGTTGCACAGCGGGATAGTGTTAGTCAGGTTTTTAGTCTGGATGGTAAGCAAACAAGACCCCAACAGGGTCGTAAGACGATAGCGCAAACGTGGTCTTTTATTGATGCTACGCAGGAAGCTAAAGGGCTTAGTGGAGTTGCGGATTCACTAAAGTCATTTGCTTTAAAAACGCGCTTTAAGGCTGGTGCTGGTTTAGCACTGATTATTTCTGACTTGTTAGATGAAGCTTCTTTAGAGCCTGCTTTGGTTGCTTTAAAAACAAGAGGCTTAGATGCAAGTTTTGTACATATTATGGCAGAAGCAGATCTTAACCCTAACGAAGAGCAGTTTGAGCTTCTTGATGTTGAAACCAATGAAAAGATGGTTGTTGGTCCTGAAGAGGTTCGTGCCTACAAGCAGGCAGTATCTCATTTTTTGGCATCTACGCGCAGCAAAATTTTACGTTCTGGCTTTAAGCATGCGCTTTTGAAAGTACCCTCTATTCAGGGGCAAGCTTTAGAGCAATTTGCCTTAAGAGAACTTTTGAGGTCAGGTATCTTAATTAAGCGCTAAAAGTTTCATTATTTGGCATAAATCTTGACTAAGAGTGTAAAGCCTTGCATGTGTGTTTTCTTGAGTTTTATAAACTAGGTATTTAGGTGAATCTCGTCGGCATACAAAAAGATGGCATAGGCTTTTTAAGAGAAATAGCTAGAGGCGCTCGTTCAAAAGTCTATTTGGTTGCATATGAGCAGCAGCTCTACGCAGCTAAACTCTTTTTACCTAAGTATGCTGACTTTGCTGAACAAGAGTATCGCTTTGGGCATAACTTAAATCATCCCAACATAAATGCGATTACTAAGCTTATTGAGATTGAAGGGCTTAAAGGCGTTTTAATGCCTTTTCTAGAAGGTCAAAAACTCAGTGACTACTACGATTTAGCCATAGAAGACTTTTTGCCTTTGTTTGTACAAGTTTTAGATGCCATAGCTTATTTACATAAGCAAGAGGTTATTCATCGAGATATCAAACCAGAAAATGTGGTTGTTGCTGAGCATAAAGTCAAGCTGCTAGATTTTGATTTGGCTAGCACCTCGTCAGATACCTATAAAACAACGGCTTTAGCAGGAACTATAGCTTACCTAAGTCCAGAAGAAGCACAAGGAAAAGCAGCAAGCTCGAGTAGTGACCTTTACGCAGCTGCTGTTATTTTATATAGAGCGCTCACAGGAGAAGTACCTTTTACGGGTAGCATCAAAGAGGTCATGCTGGCGCACAAGCAGCAACTACCTCGCTCACCTTCAAGCATCAAGCCAAGTTTAGCTCCCTATGATGAGCTCATGGCTAAAGCCCTAGCCAAACAACCTGAAGAGCGATTTGCTAATGCAGAAGCTTTCAAAGAAGCCATAAACACACTCGAGTTTCATTCTTCTGCTCAGTAGTCTGCAAACTTAGTTTAGATTAAGTTAGAATGTTTGGGTGACCGAACGAATTTCTATTGCTACTTTGGCAGTTCTTGGCCTTTTAAGTATTTGGTTGGCACCTTGGGCTGCCCTAGCACGCCAAACAGGTGCTAAGAGTGCCGTTTTGCTGCTCCCTAATCGCTTCTTTGATTTTACGGGTAGGACCGATGCTTTAGAAGTTTCAATGCTTATGCCCGTCATGTTGCTTAGCTTGTTATTGCTTGCCGCTATTTTTCTAGCCAGTTTTTTGAAATTTAAAGTGCGATCTTTAGTCTGGTTAAGTGCAGGTGTTCTTTTGTTTATGGTAACGGCTTGGGGGCTAAATAGAGTGCAGCAAACCGTTCGTTCTGCTCAACTAGATCAGATTTCAGCTTTAATTACTGAAGAGCTTTCTGACCCGCGAGACCGAACAGATGTGGCAGCATTAACAGACGTGCTTGATAATTCACCCACTCGAGCTGTTGGCTTAACTGTGCTTGAAGCTCGGCAGGCAGGCTTTACGATAAGGCGTTTGTCTTATGCAGGCTCGGGTATTGGTTTAGCTGCTTTTCTTGCTTATGTTACGGGCTTACTGTCATTCTTTTTTGGTTTGAGATATTTTGAGCGCTTAAACAAAGCTTTAAATCAAACCTTAAGGCTTATTGCGGTTCCAGCTGTTTCTATTTTCTTATCTCTCATTTTGGCTGGTGTGGTTATTTTAATTCTTCAACCAACCGGTTTTGGTGGAGACTTTGTTATTGACACACCTTTTAAGCAAATTGTCGGGCGTTTAGAAACCCTGTGGCGTGCTTACTTAACTTTATTTGCTGATTCTTTAGGCACGCTGAGCGGCTTTTCGGAATCTCTAAAATTTGCAACACCTTTGATTTTTACGGGCTTAGCAGTGGCTTTTGGGTTTCAAGCAGGTTTATTTAATATTGGTGCGCCAGGCCAAATGGTCTTAGGCGCCGTATTTGCGATGCTTGTTGGTGTTTATATGCCGGGTCCTAAATTCATTGTGTTACCTGTCGCTATTTTTGCCTCCGCGTTAGGTGGTGGCATTTGGGGTGCAATACCAGGCTGGCTAAAAGCGCGTTTTGGTGCAAATGAAGTCATTAACACTATTTTAATGAACTACATAGCAGCATCTATTTTGCTACTTATTTTAAGCTCGAGTCTTAGTTTTGCTGCGCCTGCTTTAAGGGTCATTCAGTTTTTTGCTGTGCTGGCGCTTATTGCTATTGTTGCTGGTTTTATTCCTAGGGCACGTCGTTTGGTATCAGCGTCACCACGTTTGGTGGCAGCTGTCTTTGGTGTTATTGCTTTAGTGGGTATGGTCTTTGCCGGTTTACCAAGAGCAAATGATGAGACGATTTCTTTTGCTTTGCCTTTTAAAGTACCGGGTTCTGAACCTAAATCTCAAGAGCTGTTAGAGACGGCTCGCTTACCTCAACTCCCTGCGGTTTTAGGGGTTGAAGGTGATGGTGAGGCGGTTATTTTACTTAACCTTGCGTTGGGTTTGGCTGCAGTGGTTTTTGTTGTAACTATGCTGCTGTTAGCTAGATTTATTAAGCTAAAGAATCGCTGGCAAAACCTTGCAGTTGCTGCTTTACTGGCAGCTCTAAGTTATGGTTTTGCAGCCATTGCAGGACTGACACAAGTAGAAACGTTGTTAAGCCCTACTAAGCTGAATATGTCTTTTGTTATTGCAATTGTGGCTGCTGTGTTTGTTTATCTTTTTTTATGGCGAACGAAATGGGGCTATGAACTTCGGGCTGTTGGGGTATCTCCAAAGGCTGCTGAATATGGTGGTGCAAATATTGCCTCGAATACCATTTTGACTATGGCGATTAGTGGTGCACTTGCAGGTTTGACAGCTTGTCATTATGTACTTGGTGGCGCATTAGAAGAATACTCTTTACGGCAAGCTCTGCCTACTAATGATGGCTTTGATGGTATTGCGGTTGCCTTGCTGGGCGGAAATACACCTGTGGGTGTCGTCTTAGCTGCGTTCTTATTTGGTGTGCTTAAAAATGGTGGCACTATCTTGAACGTAAACTTCCCGGGCTTAACAAGAGATGTTGTCAGTATGATACTTGCCTTAGTTGTTTTGTTTATTGCTGCTAGAGGGTTTTTACCTGAAGCTATAACCAATCCTTTAAAACGTGTACAGCCTGTAGATGAAAAAGAGGAAGGCTAAGCTATGGAACTCGCTTTATTTATTACGCTTATCGGCTCAGCCCTAAGAGCCACAGCACCCTTACTTTTAGCTGCGCTTGGAGGCTTGTTTAGTGAACGCGCAGGGGTTGTTAATATTGCTCTCGAAGGCATTATTTTGTTTGGTGCTTTGGCAGCAGCTATATCGGCTGAGCGAATGGAATTTTTCTTACTTAACCAAAACCCAGATGCCAATTTATGGTTTATTCCTTGGCTAGCTTTACTATTTGCTATTTTAGTGGGTGGCTTTGTTGGCTGGATTCACGCCGTGGTCAGCATTCGTTATAAGGCAGACCAAATTATTTCAGGCACCGCTATTAACCTTATGGCTTTAGGCATTCCTGCGCTTATTTTGACAGGGCTTTACGATAATACAACCACCAGTCAGCCCATAGAGAATCGCTTGCCGTTATGGGGCGTATCTGGGTTTCAATTAAGCCCGCTCGTTTATTTATCTTTTTTACTTGTGCCCGTTGTCTACTTTGTTGTGTTTAAAACACCTTTTGGGCTTCGTTTACGCTCGGTGGGTGAGCACCCAGAAGCAGCAGATAGTGTAGGCATAAATGTAAGGCGTTACCGCTACTACGGCGTTATCTTATCTGGTGTATTGGCAGGCTTAGCAGGCGCTTATTTGAGTATAGGTAACTTAAGCCAATTTGTTGCCAATATGTCTGGTGGACGCGGCTTTATAGCTTTAGCTGCCCTAATATTTGGTAAATGGCACCCCATAGGGGTATTAGGTGCAACGTTGCTTTTTGGTGCATTTCAAGCAGCAGCCACCTTACTTGGAGGCAGCAATTTGTTGCCCCCAACGATTGTCGAAAGCATTCCCTTCATATTAACCATGCTGGTTCTAGCAGGCTTTATAGGTAGAGCTATACCCCCCAAGGCTATAGGCAAAGCCTACGATAAATAATTAAGCGTTGACAGAACTAAACTGTCACGACATTCAGGAGGACATATGGCGTTTGAACGACGTTCAGGCATCTTGTTACACCCAACATCTCTACCTGGCGCCTATGGCATAGGCACACTAGGTCAAGAAGCAAAAAACTGGCTCGAGTTCTTAAGTGAAGCAGGTCAGCATTTGTGGCAAGTTATGCCTTTAGGCCCCACAGGTTACGGAGATAGCCCTTATCAATGTTTTAGTGCCTTTGCAGGAAACCCATACTTAATTAACCTAGAAATACTCGTTAATGAAGGTTTCTTAAGGCAAGATGACCTTGCAAAACTACCTGCTTTTTCAGATGAAGCAGTTGATTTTGGCCCTGTTATAAGTAGTAAACTCGAGCTTTTAAGTCTGGCTTATGAGCGTTTTAAGCAGGCTTCTAGTGAACAGCTAAAGCGCTTTCAGGCATTTGCTTTAAAAGAGGCAAGTTGGCTTGATGATTACGCTTTATTCATGGCAGTCAAAGAAAATCATGGTGGAGCTGCTTGGAATACTTGGGACAAACCAATTCGCTTGCGTAAGAAAAAAGCCTTAGAGGAGTACCAAACAAAATTGGCTGATGAAATTACCAAGCAGAAAGTCTGGCAGTGGTTTTTCTTTGAACAGTGGCAAGCTATTAAAGCTTACGCTAATCAAAAAGATATTCAGATTATTGGTGATATTCCTATTTTTATAGCGCTTGATTCTGCTGATGCTTGGGCTAACCCAGAACTGTTTTTCTTTGATAAGGATGCCAACCCCACCGTCGTGGCAGGCGTACCACCAGACTACTTTAGCGCCACGGGGCAACGTTGGGGTAACCCACTTTATCGCTGGGATAAAATGCAAGCCACAGGCTACGCATGGTGGCTCGAGCGTATAAAGGCAAGTTTAGAGCTTTACGATATTGTTCGGGTTGATCACTTTAGAGGCTTTGAATCTTATTGGGAGATACCTGCTTCAGAACCAACTGCAGTTAAAGGTAAATGGGTTAAAGGAGCAGGTCAGGCTTTTTTTGATGCCATAAAGCAAGAACTAGGTGATCTACCCATCATTGCTGAGGATTTAGGTGTTATAACGCCTGAAGTCGCTGCGCTTAGAGACGACAACGGTTTACCCGGCATGAATGTTTTGCATTTTGCTTTTGCGGGTGATGCCAGTGACCCGTATTTGCCTCATAACTACAAGGTAAATTCTGTGGTTTACTCTGGCACGCATGATAACGACACAACCAAAGGATGGTACGAGCAAGCACCAGAAAAAGAACGTGACTTTGCTAGGCGTTACTTAGCAAGAGGTGATGACAATATTGCATGGGACTTCATACGCTTAGCCTTTGCATCCGTCGCTAATACTGCAATTGTTCCTTTACAAGATGTTCTTGGTTTAGGCTCTAACGCTCGCATGAACACGCCAGGATTAGCATCGGGTAATTGGAGTTGGCGCTTTAAATGGCAAGATGTTCCTTACTGGGTGGCTTCACAACTTAAAGAGATGTCAGAAGCCTATGGGCGTTTACCCCTAAAAGAGGCAGAAGATACCGCCTATAGGCAAAGTCAAGAATGATTTGAAGATAGAATAAGCGAGCTATCTACGAGGTTTAGATAACTCGCTTATTTTGGATTTATATAGCTTTTCCACGATTTATCTGCGAAGCAGTGAATCGCGTGATCCTTGAATCGGATGATATCGGAACGCCGTGGGTCATAGAAGCAAAAAGAACAAGCAAACTTTTTAGGTTTACTGTGGAACTGCCATTATTAAACTCAATCCACTATAGTTTTTCGGATTGAGTTAAATGATAACTAAAAGCATTCAAAATCATCATTTAGCCAAACCCAATAGATATTCAAGCTTTATCTGACACAGCATCCAAATAAGCATCATAATGCTCGAGTGCGATTTGAAAACTTGTGCGCCCAAAACCAAAACGCACAAAACTATCAGGAAATTGCATAAAACGGCTGGGAAGCAAAACAACCCCTGCATCTTTAGCAAGACCATGACAATAGCTTGTAGCGTTACCTGCTTTAAGTTCAACCAAAGCTATCGACCCTGCCAGAGGAGCACGAAATACAAAAAGAGACTGCCATTTCTCAAAAAAAGGTTCAGCAAGCTTTAAATTATGCTTAATAATCTCTTTGTTTTTTTGTATAAGTTTGCTTTCAGCCTTAAGTGCAGCCATAGCTAAAAACTCAACCGGAGCAGCCGGACAAATGGATGTATAGAGCTTCCAGTTGAGCAAGTTTTCATAAAGACCCTTATCTCTGGTCACTAACCAACCCGCACGCAAACCCGGTAAACCATGACTCTTAGATAAACCCGAAAGAACAACAGACTTTTCGTAAAGCTCAACAGCAGAAGCTAATTGCGGTGCATCAGAAAACTCGAGTCCCCTATACATTTCATCGCAAAGCAAATAAAGATCATGCTTTTTAGCTAAGTCTATAAGTTGATTAAATTCATCTTTTGTTGGTAAAAACCCCGTCGGATTATGCGGAAAATTCACGACCAGCAGTTTCGTTTTACTACTAATGAGACGCTCGAGTGCTTCGAAGTCCAATGCCCATTTGCTTTCTTCTGCTTTTAAAGGCCAAGCTTTTGCACGTTGGTTTAGGTCTTTTGGTAAATTAAAAAGAGCATCATAAGCAGGTGTTAAAACAATTGCTTCGTCTTGGGGTTCTAAAATGGCTTGCATGGTTAAAAATAAACCTTCTATAGGTGTAGCTAAAACCAGAACATCTTCACTGGCAATGTTTTTATAGCTTTTAGCTATGGCTTGCCTAAGTTCAGGATTTCCTTGGCTTTCGGTATAACCCAAACGTTGCTCACCTAAGTCAGTTAGGTTTAGATCTGCAAGCTGTAGTAAGTCGGCAATGCTTATGGTTTCGCAGTCAGAAACTGATAACAAGTGAGGAGCACTAAACTCATATAAGGCGTAGTAGTGCTCAGTTTCAAATTTAGAAACCTTCATGATCTTGATAACACAATCTGCAACGCCATAACCGAAGGGCTGCTACTTGCTAAGCTGCCAGCTTTTATTGATTCCCAAAGTTCACGAGGCTCGAGCCAGCAGATGCTTAAGTCTTCGCCTTCATCTAGCTCACCCTGAGTAGGGGAGAGGTCTGTGGCTTCAAATAGGAATATTTTTTCGTCTGTAAAGCCAGGGCTACTGTGGAATTGTGTAATTAAACTTAGCTTGCCTTTAAGCTGAGTTTCTTCAGCTAATTCTCTGGCGGCAGCTTGCTCAGGGCTTTCACCTGCATCTATCAGTCCAGCTGGTAATTCCCAAGTTATTTGCCCAATAGCAGGACGCTGTTGTTTGACGCCTAAGATCTTGCCATTGTTCATAGCTAAAATAGCAACAGCTGAGGCGTGTTCAATGACTTCCCATTTGTTATCAAGTATATGTAGTGAGAGAATGTGACCTTTGAAAAGTGTTTCTTTATTCATTAACTTAGCTTAACACTCTGGTTTTATATCTATGCAAGTGAGTAGTTTCGGTTTTCAGCGTTTAATAGCAGTTTCACAACAAAGCTAAGCGTTTTGTCTAGTGCCTTCCTTTCTACGCCCCTGGGTCGCACGATTTATATGCGAAACAGTAAATCGTGGAAACGCTTTAAGTAGCGTAAATATAGGGGTGTATGTTTTGCGTGTCATACAAATACTTGCGGTTTCAAACTGCATGGCAGACTCAGTTTATCGTTCATAAAAAAAGCCCTTCTGAAATCCAGAAGGGCTTTTTTGAACTCGAGTTTCTTTTAGTTGCTTTCGTTGTCTGGATTGTAGCGTAAAAAAGCAGGTATGTCGTAGTTGGTTGGGTCATAGGTACGACTGCCTGCAGCTTGTCGCAACTGAGTAGGGCGAAGAGCTTTGGTTTGGGGTTGATGGTCAAAACCAGAAGCAATCACAGTAACACGAACTTCGTCACCTGCATCGTCATCATGGGTAAGACCAAAGATGACTTCTGGTTCTTCAATTTCGGTACCTGCACGAATAAGCTCAACAATGTCATAGGCATCTGATAAGGTAAGTTCTTCTGAGCCTGTAATATTAATAAGTAGTTGTCTTGCACCTTCAATTCCACGTGAAAGAAGCGGGCTGTTAATGGCACTACTTGCTGCGTCTGCAACAAGCTGCTCACCACGGCCAGTACCAATTCCCATTAGTACGCCACCTGCATTAGCTAAGTGAGAGCGAACATCAGCGAAATCAACATTAATCATACCTTGACCATTAATGACATCACTAATGCCTTTAACGCCGTGGTAAAGCACACGATCTGCAATTCTAAATGCATCGGTTAAGCGTGCTTTTTTATCGAGCGAGCTTACCAGTCTTTCGTTTTCAACGACAATTAAAGCGTCGACTTTTTCTTCTAATTTTCGTAAGCCTTCTTCAGCTTGACGCATGCGTCGTGGGCCTTCAAATTTAAAGGGTGTGGTTACAACAGCTACGGTCAGTGCGCCTAACTCTCTTGCGACTTCGGCAACAATGGGTGAGCTACCTGTACCTGTTCCGCCCCCCATACCTGCTGTTATAAAAACAAGGTCAGCACCGCGTACGACTTCGGCAATGCGTTCGCGGTCTTCCATTGCTGCTTTTTCACCAATCTCAGGATTAGCACCCGCACCAAGGCCCTTGGTTAAGTGATCACCAAGCTGAATGCGTGTATCAGCTAAATTTGTTGATAAAACTTGGGCATCTGTATTAGCTGCAATAAACTCAACGCCTTGTAAACCAATTTCAATCATACGGTTAACGGCGTTATTGCCCCCGCCACCTAAACCAACCACCCGAATTACTGCACCATTCATCAAACTACTCATTTCACCCACCTCTAAAAGAACTCTTTAAAAATATTACGAATATTACCAAATAAATTAACACTAGGGGTTTCACTTTCCCCAGCTATCGACACGTCGGCTACCTTACCACGGTTCTTAACGCCGTGACGCACCAAACCAACAGATGTAGCGTGTGCAGGACTTGAAACTACATCTACCAAACCAGATATATTGTGAGGCTTACCAATACGTACGGGTAAGCGGAATCTTTCGGTACTCACTTGCTCTAAACCTGGCATGAGTGAAGCGCCACCGGTAATAACTACATTACCAGCAAGTAACTCTAAAGCACCCATACGCTGCTCAATATTTTGTTTCACTAAGTCTAAAATTTCAACAACTCTTGGGCGAATAACTTGAGCAAGTTCAAACGTAGTGAGTGAAGTTGTGTAGTTGGGGTTAGCAACTTCCAAAACAACATCTTTATCAGCTAAATCTGGAATTGCTACGCCGTAACGTTTTTTGACACGCTCTGCTTCATCTGGTGGAATGCGTAAAAGCTGGGATATATCTTGCGTAATATGATCTCCACCTAAAGGAATAACTGCAGAGTGAGCTAGTATGCCTCTTCTAAAAACACCAACGTCTGTGGTGCCGCCACCAATATCAATAAGGAGCGTTGTCACATCTTGCTCATTGTTATTAAGAACTGAAAGGCCACTTGCAAGTGACTGGATAACCATACCTTCAACTTCTACACCAGCATCTCGAGCACAGCGTTTTAGGTTTTGTAGGGGACCTTGGGCGCCAGCAATAATATGAACATCAACTTCCAAACGAACGCCAGACATACCAATAGGATTTTTAATACCATCATTGCCATCGACTACATATTCTTGAGGCAATACATGAATTACATCCATATTGGTTTCTAGAGGAATAGCTTTGGCATTTTCAATGGTTCTGTCTACATCACTTTTGGTGATTTCTTGACCTCTACGAATAGCTGACATGCCATGACTCGTCATGGCTTTTAAGTGACTACCTGCAACACCCAGCCAAACATGACTAACGGTAACACCTGCCATGCGTTCAGCCGTTGCAATAGACTGCCTAACAGCATTGATTGTCCGTTCTAAATTGACAACTACACCTTTGCGTAAGCCATCACTAGGTACGGTACCTTCACCAATGATATCTAAGACACCATCATTGGCAATTTCTCCAATGACTGTGCAGATCTTGGTAGTACCAATATCTAGCCCAACAATAATATTTTCACTCATTTACAGCACTCACTCCCCAAGGATAGACAGAAATCCTTGCTCCAGATAGACTTTGAACGCTTGACCAATGCGTTTGCAGCGCGGCAAGAGATGGTGTAAACAGACGCGAGTTGGCAAACTGAATCGTAAAACCTGCTGGCGTGTAGCTTACCATCTTTGGCTCTAGCTGTTGTTGCTTAAGCATATTCACAAGCTTAACAAGCTCAGCTGACCTTTTTGTCCCCCATCCCGTTACATATAACAAGTTTGGGCTTTCGGAATTAGCATTTGGTAGCCAAGTTCCATCTTGAGCAAACACTTTCTCTCCGTCCGTCATAAACGGACGACGTTCTTCAACCGATATTGTAACAATATTCGGCCACTGTTTGGTTACACTTGCCTGCGCAATCCAAGGATCATTTGTCAAAGCATCTAAACTCCACGCACTAATCCATAAAAAAGGCGCACCAATATCTACGTTTGCGATTCGCATAATAGCTTCGTTACTGAGATAGCGATTATTAATCACATTAACTTGCGTAACCACAGGAAAAAAATAACTCAAACAAAGCGTACAAATAATAAGAACCAAAGACCCAAATAAACGCCTGCGAGCTCTAGTCGTCATAAAACCCCCAAAGTTCCCACTCAATACTCAACGGGGTAGACACTCGAGCTTGAATTTGACTAAGTAAACTGCGCACATCACTAGCAGTAGCTTTACCTAAATTCACAATAAAATTAGCATGTTCATGCGAAACCATAGCGTCGCCAACTCGTAAACCTTTTAAACCAGCCTGGTCAATAAGACGACCTGCACTGTCTGATTCAGGATTTTTAAAAGCACAGCCTGCTGACTTGATTTTGGGTTGACCTTTGCGAGCGGCATCTACTTGCACCATGAGCGCATTAACAGCTTCAGGGCTAGAAGGTGTTAACGCAAATTTTGCTCTGGTAATAATAGCGCCTTTAGGTAAAACAGACTGACGATAACTAAGCCCTAAATCACTCGCACTTAAAGACTCGAGTTTGCCATTTAGAAACAGTTCGACTTCTTGTAGTGTATCTGCAACGCAACCAAAACGTGTTCCTGCGTTCATGCGGATGGCACCGCCGAGAACTGCGGGTATGCCAAGGAGGCTTTCCCAACCGGATAGACCAGCATCTGCTGCGCGTCTAACTAAGCCGGGTAAAGGTGTTGCGGCGCCTAACCAAAATTCTGTTTGACCTACCTCTCTAGCATCAAACGCTTTTATGCTGTTAAAACTACTGCCTAGTTTAATAACGCGTTCTTTAACGCCGTCATCTGAAATAAGTAAGTTTGAACCTGCCCCTAATACTTTATAAGGAGCTTGGCAGGCTTCTTTCAGTTCTGCTAGATTATTGACTTCCCACAATTCAGCATTGCCACCCACCTTAAGTGTTGTGAGCGTTGCCAAAGACGTATACTTAGCTATGGCAGTACTAGGCATGATGCGCCTCAGAAGATTCAACTTGCTGCTCGAGTCTTATAACTAAGTCACGTGCTAATTGCCAGACATTGCCTGCGCCAAGCGTAATAATTAGGTCATTTGATTTGGTAGTATCTGCTAAGTAATCTTCAGCATCTGCAAAACTATAGTAGTAAGCGGGTTTGCCATTTAGATTAATACGGTCTACTAACATGTTAGGTGAAACGGTATCTAAAGGTGTTTCACCGGCACCATAAATATCCATAACTAAAACTTCATCGGCCAAGCTTGCAGCGTCTGCCATTTCTGGCCACTGTTGCGCCGTGCGAATCCAGCGGTGAGGCTGCAAAATAGCGCGAACACGGCGACCTGTTTGTTTTGCTGTTTTTAAAGTTGCTTCAATTTCGGTTGGGTGATGCGCGTAATCATCAATCACCAGTGCGCCACGAACATTACCCCACTGTTGCCAGCGACGATTCACACCTGTGAACTTACGAAGTGCATGGCAAGCCAAAGGTAAATCAAGGTCACACAAATGCGCTACAGTAAGCGCGCCAGCTGCATTCAGTACATTATGCTCACCCGGCACGGTCAACTTAACCGGAAACAAATGACCTTTAGGTGTTTTAAGAGTAAAATTAGACCCAGTCGAAAACAAATGTAAATCAACAATTTGGTAATCAGCATATTTATTTAAACCGTAACTCACCGCATTTTTCTTATTTCTTAATAAACGCTCTAAAGAAAGCCAATCACCACAGTAAACAATTTGTTTGGCTTTTTCGGTAAACTCGAGCATGGCTTTTTCCAAGTCAGCGTAGCTGGCGTGGTAGTTGCGGCGTTCGTCGTAACCTTCGGCAATATGGTCGCTTTCTAAGTTAGTGACAAGAGCAACATGTGAACTTAAGTTAGCAAAGCCGGGGTCTGACTCGTCGACCTCTGCAATTAAGTAATCTGATTTTGAGTAGCTGGCGTTACCTGCAATGCTATCGAGTTTGGCACCAAGTAGTACTGAGGCGTCGGTCTGCTCTAAAAATAAGCTGGCTAACATGCCTGTGGTGGTGCTTTTTCCGTGCGTGCCTGTAACCCCAATAGCTTTTTTGATTTCAAAGGCTTGCTCTAAAAGTTCAATGCGTTTTATGCAACTTATGCCTTGCTCTTGTGCGGCAACAAGTTCAGCTTCGCTATTCGCTACCGCCATGGTGCTAACCAATATAGTTACATCTTTAAGATGATTAGGGTGATGCCCAATAAAGACTTCAATGCCCTCTTCACGTAACTGTTTGGTGCTACTACTCTCAGCCACATCACAACCAGAAACTTTAAGCCCGTGAGCTTTGTACCAACGCGCTAAGCCACTCATTCCAACCCCGCCAATGCCCATAAAATGCAAGTGCTCAGCTTGTGGTAGGGGATCAACTTCTTTTTGGCTCATGCGAAGCTCTCCTTTTGATTTGTTATAAAACACTGTCTTTCAATGGCATCTACAAACCGTTTAGTTGCGCCTTTGGGCGATAACTGTAAAGCTGCTTGAGACGCTTCTTTTAATTTTGATTCATTCAATGCAGACATCCAGACCTCAGACAAAGACTCTAACTGAGCCTCTTCAACAACCCAACCCCCGCCTTTTAAAGCTCGAGCTTGGGCATTATGATATTGATGGTTTTCCGCGGAGCTGGGTAGAGGAATCATGATGCAGGGTGTTGCGTGAAAAGCTGCCTCTGCCAGTGTGCCAAACCCTGCTCTTGTAATAGCTAGGTCAGCCGCGGACCAAGCAAGCGTAGCATCTACAAAGCCTTTTGTGAAGTAATGGTTGAGGTCTTGTGTGTGGGTATTGACTTGTTCTAACCATCTTGTACCTGTGCTATGAAGCACATAGTGTTTTTTGTTTAACTTTTTCAGCTTTTCAAAGGCTTTTGGCACTTCAGTATTTAATTTTAATGAGCCTTGCGAACCGCCTGTAACGTAGGTCATAAGGGCATCTTCTGGGATTCCTAGTTTTTGTCTTGCTTCTGATTTGGTTAAGCTTGTTTCGTTGATAGGTTGACCAACCAGCTCTTTTTTAGTGTTTTTGGCTAAGTGTTCATACACAGTTTCTTGAGATACCAAGTTTAGCTTAGCGCCACTGGCAAACCATCGTGTAACCAAGCCAGGGTAGGCGTTGGCTTCGTGTAAAACATAAGGTCGGTTTAACACTTTGGCAGCAGCAAGGCCCGGAAAGCTAGCAAAGCCACCAAACCCAATCACTAAGTCAGGTTTTAGCTGCCTCAGTTTTATGATTGCCTCTAGAAAACCCGAAAGAACTTTAAAAAGAGCCATAGGGTTAGGTTTGGAGCGGTTTAGTTTACCGGCTGAAACACCTACAAAGTCAAAGCCATGTTTAGGTATGAGCTCTGCTTCCATACCCGTTTTTTGACCTATAAAGGTGCAGCTATAGCCTCTAGCTTTTGCCTCTTTCGCAATTGCAAGTGCAGGAAAAATATGACCTCCAGAGCCCCCTGTTGCAAAGAGAAGCTGCTTCATGAAAAGCGAGCCCCCTGAGCTTTAGCTTCTTTAAAAGCAACATGTAAAAACCCCATGGCGATAGAGACACTAATAAGGCTATTTAGACCGTGGCTTACAAAAGGAAGCACCACACCCGTAACAGGTAAGGTGCCACTAGCAACCAATAAATTAAGGGCAGCCTGACCACAAATATAAGCAGTAGCACCTGCAGCCAAAAGACTTGCAGGCCCTGTACTTAAATTAGCAATGCTAATACCACGTAGAGCAATAAACACATAAAGGACAATCAGTGTGATGATGCCCGTAGAGCCAAGCGCCTGAGCAATAGAAATAGAAATCATGTCAGTATGTGCTTCAGGAACAATAACCGGGCTACCCGGACCAATGCCAAAAATACCAGCATTCTCTAGGGTAAGACTCGCGATATGCGATTGCCAGTTGCTACCATAAATATCATCTTTTGCAAAAAACGACTGAATGCGACCAAGAAAATATCTGTAGTTAAAAAGTAGGGGCAAAGCCAAGACGCTGGCACCTGAACCCGTAATCATAGCAACTCGAGCGACTCTTGAGTAACTGGTTCCAGAGCTAATCATCATGCTTAACGCCAAAATAAAAATAAAAATACCTGTACTAAAATTGGGTTCTAGTAAAATTAGACCCACTGCTAAACCCACTAGAACCATAGGGCGCCAAAGTTCCCAATTACCCATATGATTATGAAAAAAGGCAGTTAGATAAGCAATAAGGGCGATTTTCATGAATTCTGAAGGCTGTAAGCTAAAAAAGCCCAGATCAATCCATCGTTTACCTTCACTACCGTCGGGGCTTACCCCTATAAATAAAACCAAAATGAGTAAACTAAGGGCACCAAGATAAGCAAGAGGGCTTAATTTAATAATGTTTTTGGCACTTAATTTTGATATTGTAAAGCTAACGAATAAGCCAAGGCCTAAAGCAATAAGTTGTCTAATAACAAGACTTGTATCTGCCTGACTCGTCGCAATACCTAAAACCCCTAGCATGCCTAAAATAAGTTGCGAAAATATTAGTAAGACATCCATCTCTCTTGACCCTCCTCAATGACCTCACGAAATACTCGAGCGCGCTCTTTGTAGTCTTTAAACTGATCAAAAGAGGCAGCTAAGGGAGCTAATAAGATAGTGCCTTTAGCTGCGTGTTCTTTAGTCAAATGCTCAACTCCGTGCTCAACTGCGCAGCGAAGGGCGTCTTTACCTTGCTCGTGTGCACAAAGCACAGTTTGACAATAAGCTGATACCTGTTTTATAAAAAATTCTGCTGAATTACCCATTCCGACGAATAGGCTAACCCGTTCTTTAATGAGTTCTTTAATAGCTTCAAAATCTGCACCTTTATCTTCACCACCTGCAATCCAAACTGTGGGGTAAGTGCTAGACTCTAAAGCTGCTTTTACTGCTAAGCTACGTGTTGCGATGGAGTCTTCTACAAAGCTAATCTCTTTAACTTTACCTGCTAAAGCGTAGCGACCCTCTACGCCTCTGAAGGCTTTTAGACCTTGAATAATTTGGCTTTTGTTTAGCCCGTAAGTATGAGCTGCCAAAGCTACCGCTAAGGCATTTTTAAGCTGATGTTTGCCAGCAACTTGCAAGTCTTTAGCAGGCATAAGAGCTTCATTATGTAAAAAAAGATAAGCTTCGCCGTTAATACTATCAAGGTAAGCATCTGCACCTTCAAAGTCTGAAAAGCTTAGTGTTTGGGCGTTTGAAATCTCTGCCCAAGTACGCAAAATAGGATCATCTGCGTTATAAATAAAAACATCCTGCTCATCTTGATTAAGCATAATGGCTTGCTTTGCCCCATGGTATTTACTTAAAGAACCATGTCTATCAATATGGTCTTGACCTAAATTCAAAACAATTGCAATGCTTGGTTTTAAGCTTGGGCAACGCTCGAGTTGAAAAGAAGAAAGTTCAGTGACTAAAGTACCGTGGTTATTCGCAATCGCTGAAAGGGCAGGGTCAATATTACCACCTGCTGCCGCGTCAACACCTGCAGCTACAAGCGTATCAGTAAGCCAGCGAGTTACTGAGGTTTTACCAGCCGTGGCAGTAACCCCTATAAGCTTAGCTCGAGTGTTTCTTGCAACCCACTCTACTTCGCCAATAGTTTCTATGCCGCGTTCTCTGAGGGTTAATAATTTGGGGTGCTTATAAGGTACGCCGGGCGCAGCAATGCAAAGGTCAAGCTTTGTTTCCTTTAGGCTTGCTGCGCCAGCTATACCCAGCGGACGCCCACCAAGGCGTAAGATGAGGGTAAGGTCAGTGTCCTTAATTTGGTCATCATAAACAAAAACAGTGTGTCCTTGTTTGGCGACATAGTCTGCGGCTGCTAGACCACTTCGACCTAAACCAAAAATAAGAATGTTCATGTACTTTGCCCCATATAGCTATGCAAAAGCCAAGCTGATGCGGTGCAAAGCGCGGTTAGTAACCAAAAACGAATAACAACTTGAATTTCAGACCAGCCACTTGATTCAAAGTGATGATGAATAGGAGCCATTTTAAAGACGCGTTTGCCGTTTGTTAATTTAAAGTAGGTCACTTGAATAATGACAGATAAAACAACGACAACTGGAACCAAAGCAAGAAGAGGTATATACCAAACCCATGATGAGGTGATGACAATACCTGCTAAGGCTGCACCTAAAGCTTCTGAGCCGACCCCACCCATAAAGATCGAGGCAGGTTTGCTATTGTGCCATAAAAAACCGAGCAGCGAACCTATAAAAACGAGACCGATAGGGTGCGATAAAAACGGCAGAAGCATAATTACCACCATGCCTGCTGCAAGCCCATCAAGACCGTCAGAAAGATTAATAGCATTAATTGTAGCCATTATTATAAAGGTAAATGCCAAGATGTCTAGCCAAACCAAAGCAAACATAGTGTAGCCTGCACTAACTACGTAAAAAGAAAAAGCTGCCGCGATAATGGCTTGTGCTAAAAGCCGATAGCGAGCAAACAAACCTGTAGAGGCATCTTCACCCTCAGCAACTTTGCGTTTACGCTGCAAGGCCATAACATCATCTACAAAGCCAAAAACGGCTGCGCCAACGGTAAGCAAAATAACCGCCCAAGCATCTGGGCTTTTTAACCCAAAAAAAAGCCAAGCGAGTACAGCAGCAGCAATAAAAGCAATCCCGCCCATAGTAGGCGTTCCTTCTTTAACAAGATGACTTTTAGGACCATCTTTACGAACACTCTTACCCCAACCATAGCGGTGTGCCAAGCGCACAAACAAAGCCACTAAGCCAAAAGAGAGCAAAAAAGAAAACACCAAGCTCATGAATTAGCCTCTATCAGCGCAGCAACAACCCGCTCGAGTTTCATACCACGAGAGCCTTTGACCAAAACGGTTCCTGTTGTTAAATCAGGTAACTGACTCAAAAAGGCATCTACCGTTAAATAGTGCTTCGCTGATGTATTGCTCTCTAACAAATAAAGCGATTCACGACCAATAGCAAACGTAGCTAGCCCACGACTCAATTCCCCCAATTCATGATGATAAGCATGCGAGTAAGCACCAAGCTCGAGCATGTCACCCAAAATGGCAACGTGCGGCGCAGCTTGTTTTTTTAAGATATCGAGCGAAGGTTTAACAGATAAAGGATTACTATTATAGGTATCATCAATAATAAGCAAGTTACCCGCTCGCTTAAACTCGAGCCTGCCACCCTCCATGCTAGCTTCTTCTATGCGTTTGGCAGCTTGGTTTAAATCAAGCTCGAGGGTTTCAGCTAGCGCAAGTGCTGCAACAGCATTTGCTGCCATGTTCTTGCCTACGCTGGGTAGACTTAGCCTAGTGTTTTTATAGCTTAACTGTGTTTCATCATCACTTAATTGACCTGTGTAATCAGCTGCTTCTAAGCCGTAACTTTGAAACGTAGCAATGTGCTGCTTGACAAGTGGGCTTGCTTGATTACTAACTAACGCTTTGGCTCCAAGTGAAAACATATCTGATTTTTCTTTAGCAACGCCTTCTATGCTACCCAAGGCAGCTAAGTGAGCAGGGCCTACATTCGTTAAAATGCCATGACTAGGCTTAACAAGGTTTACCAACTGCTTCATTTCATCTAAGTGATCAATGCCAAGTTCCAAGACTAGTATTTGATCTCTATGGTAAAGTGCGTGCTTAATAAGACTCTGAGCTAAAGCAAACGTTGTATTAAAATTACCAGGGCTAGAGTGAGCATTTAAGGCTGCAGCTACGAAAGTTTTAGTACTGGTTTTGCCTGCTGAACCGGTAATACCAACCACAGGTCCTGTTATTTGCTCTCTTGCCCAAGCACCAAGTTTAAGTAAAACCTCAGCGGCATTTTTAACAACAAGGGCATTAGGATGCGCACGATCTGACACGACAAACGCAGCACCTTTAGCTAAGGCATCATCAGCAAAGCGAACACCATGAACGTTTTCACCAGCTAAGGCAAAAAAGATCTCATTGGCTTCTAAACGCCCAGTATGAAAAGCAACGCCAGAAGCGCTCAAACCCGAAAACTGCTCAGGTAGATCAATACCAGCAAGACGAGCTACCAAAGCAGCTGATAAGCTAGTATTCATGCAACGAGACCCTTCACACCCAACCTCCGAAACTTAATTTGAAACCGAAACAGGCAAATTCAATAAAGGCGCTAGATCATTTAAAGTACGACCAAATAAAGGCGCAGCCACAACCGTACTCGAGCCAGAGGTTCGCGGTTTTTGAACCGTTACAACCATGGTTATTTTGGGGTCATTTGCTGGCACAATGCCAGCAAATGTGACATTGTAATCTCCTTCAATATAAGTACCTGTTTTTGAGTCAAAAATATCTGCTGTGCCTGTTTTGCCTGCTACAGGAATACCTGAAACCATGCTTTTCTTTAGGTTGCTTTGCCCCACAACGTAGGTCATCATGGTCATAATGGCTTCTGCTGTACCTTCAGATAAACGTTGTTGAGGGCTTGGTACAGTGTCACCCTCAACAAGATGAGGCGTTATGTAATAACCTTTATTTGCAAAAATACTGTAGTTGGCAGCAAGCTGAAGACTAGTGGTAGAAAGACTTTGCCCAATAGTTATAGAGGCTTTATCTTGGTCAAACCAAGGCGTGTCTCTAAGAGTGCCATCACGACTATAAATGGAAGGTACCTGAATACCTTGACCAAAACCAAAGTGAGACAACCATGCGTACAAATCTTCATCACTAAATTCTTCTGATAAACGAATCATGCCTGTATTGGAAGAATATTTAAGAACATCCCAAATATTTAACCAAGGTTCATGTTGAACAACATCTGAAAAAGTTTTGTCGCCAACACGAAGTGTCATAGGTGACTCAACTAAGCGGTCACTAGGCCAGCGTTTGCTTTCTAAAGCTGCTGCGACAACAAAAGGCTTCATAACCGAACCCGGCTCAAAAGTATGCAAAAACGCTTTATGCTGAATAATACTGCGATCCCTAACCAAATTTTGCTTATTAGGGTCAAACTCAGGGTAGCTTGCTGCTGCCAAAATACGCCCTGTACCGGTCTCTAAAATAACAATAGAGCCATTCTCGGCTTCAAACTCCTGAATGGTTTCACGCAAATTCTTCTGCGCAATTGCCTGCATACGAGCGTCAATCGTTAAAGTAATCGTCTCACCTGCAGTAAGACGCTGATCTAAAGTAAACTCGAGTCCTTCTAGGCCGTAATTACCTTCATCTTGTTGTTTGCCACTAAAGCCTATGATGTGGGCACCAATGTGATTCATGGGGTAGCGTCTTGATTCGGCTGGGCCTTCAGCTAGTACAGTGTTGTCATGGCTTTGAATGAGGCCACGGTAAGGCGCATCAACAGGGATGTCTGGCCATGAGGGAAGTAAAATTTGTTGTTTGGAAAAACCATAAAACGCTAAGGCCAGAGGCCCAATAAGAAAAAGCCATAAGACGCCACGTCGTCTCATTTTAAGGCCGCCAGATTTCTTACTGGCTGACTTTTTAGACTTAGAGCTTTTTGAGCTCTTTATGCTTTTCTTGCTTACTGCCATTGGGTTGTTAATTCCAGTTCTCTTGGCTCAAAGCTTGCAATTTTTGGCGCTGGGCCAAGTTCAACTATGAAAGCATTTGTAGGTGAGGCAGTCGTAACCATGCCTTGCTGCCTGGCCCACGTGATAATAGCTTCAGGGTTACTTAAACGACTGGCTTCAACACGCTTTTGAGTTCGCAGTACTACAAGCTCTTGCTTATAACTTAATTTCTCACGGTGAGTTTGCAGGAAGTGCTGACTACTTACGCCTAAAAAAGCCAAGATAAGCAATAAAAACAAATAGAGTCCTAGTAAATGTTTGGTAATCTTTGTCATAGTTGTATCCTTTGAGCAACACGTAATTTGGCGCTTCTTGCACGTGGATTATGCTCACATTCTTCTTCAGTTGCGCCTAAAGGTCTTTTGGTAATAACTTGCAAATGACTAGAATTTTTAAAGAAATGCTTAACAATGCGGTCTTCTAAAGAGTGGTAACTCATAACAACAATGCGACCATTGCTAGCCAGTACATTTTCAGCTGCTACGAGTGCTCTTTCTAAAACACCCAATTCATCATTAACATAAATACGTAAAGCCTGAAAGGTTCTCCTTGCAGGATGGTCACGTCTATAGTTACCCTTAGGGTAAGCTTTAAAAATGAGCTCAGCTAAGGCTTGAGTTGTATCAATTGGGTTTGAATTTCTAGCTTCAACAATGTTTCTAGCAATACGGCGACTATAGCGCTCTTCACCATATTTAAAAATGATAGCCGCGAGCTCCTCTTGCTCTAAGCTATTCACAACATCAGCTGCTGACTCGAGTTCTGGGCTCATACGCATATCTAATGGCCCTTCCTTACGAAACGCGAATCCGCGGTCTGCCTCATCAAGTTGCATCGAAGAAACCCCCAAATCAAATAAAATACCTGAAACTTTAGTTAGCTTGTGTGTTTTGAGGTAGCTTTCAAGATGCTCAAAATTCCCAAAACTATGCTTGAAGCGTTGTTCAGATGTATTGAAGCGCTCTTCTAAGGTGCTCATAAAGCGTTCTGTTGAGGGGTCTTGATCAATAGCCAAAACATTAACGCCTGCTTCTAGTAAGGCGGTACTGTGCCCACCTGCGCCAAAAGTGGCGTCTACATACCACTGACCTTCTTGAAGTTGCAGATGTTCTAAGGTTTCTGCAAGCATGACCGGGATATGTGGTGCATGGTTTTGTTCTACTGTCATCCTACAAGCTCTCTTAGAAGTTCAGGTGAAGGTGGGTTGCTCTGAATCGTTGCTAAATTAGTAAGCCAACGAGACTCATTCCAGACTTCAAGTCGATTGGGTGCACCCGCAACAACCACATTGTTTTCTGCACCTGCAAATAAACGTAAGGTCGAAGGAATGCTCACTCGATTACCTGAATCCATACTGAGTTCAGCAGCACCAGAATAAAAAAAGCGCACAAAATTTTGAGAATCTCTATCTGTAATGGGTAAGTCGTTAAGGCGATCGGTTATTTTTTCCCACTGAGTGACAGGAAAAACATATAAACAGCCTTCCATGCCACGTGTTGCTACCATGCCATTTTTGACGAAGCTGCGAAAAGAAGGCGGAATAATAACTCGACCTTTATCATCAACAGTATACTGAAACTCGCCAAACGGCACCCGAACCCACCTTAAGTCAAAAATTTAGTATGATATGTTTGATTTAAACCTTACAAACCAAACGAGCATCAATCCTTAAGTCAAAGTTTAGCACACATTCTCCACAATTTCCCACCCTGCCCCACCAAACTACCCAAAATACCCACAATTATGAAAAACTCCTCCCCCTAAGCCCCACTTGAAAAGCAAAATTAAGCAAAAAATGAACAAAAATGGGTACTAAGGTAAAACAAAAGCGCGACTTTCGTCGCGCTAGCAGGAGAGCTATAAGCCGGGTTCTGTCAAGTCTAATCATCTATCTAGGCTAGCTGTCACCAACTAGCTCAAGCAGTCGTCTTTGTTATAAGGTCGGGTCAACCTAAACGCTCGGACTTTGCACCAAGTGGGGTTTACCTAGCTGCCTTTGTTACCAAAAGCACTGGTGCGCTCTTACCGCACCGTTTCACCCTTACCTACTAACTATAGGCGGTTTACTTTCTGTTGCACTTGCCGTCGCCTTACACGCCCAGCCGTTAACTGGCACTACGCCCTGTGGTGCCCGGACTTTCCTCGGTTTGAAAAAGCCAAACCGCGATTAGACGCATCTCACTGCCAAAGAGTAGTTTAACATTTCAAATGGTAAGCAAACAGCTTATCAAGACAAGTGAAAATGTAAAAGAACCGCTAATCCTAGGTAGATGAATATGTGAAAGCCTCACTATCATGCACCTTAATCTCAATCTCGTAAATTCATTGTTTTTCGACAGGGTAAATATAGCAGTTTTCAGGTTAAACACACTATCGACTTAGCCCATCCGTTTTTACTCACCTAGTTCGGCATTTAAAACGTTTGCAGTGTTTTAAATGCAAAAGGCTATAAGAACGAAAAAGTATGTGAGTTGCAATCTATGTGAACGCCTTTAAGAGTTTTTTTGAGCTCTTGCCTCAAACAACTCGTGCGACCTAGAGGAGTACAAAGAGATCTGTCGCAAAAATGTGGCAGTTTGCCGTGAAAGCACAATAACTATCAAAGTTACGCAAAAGACTTGAGAGACTAGCTTCGATATGTTTTTATAGCGTTTCCACGAATGCTTGCACCATCAAACCATTCGTGCGACCACTGAATCTAGACTATCTGATACTATTTCCGTTTACTTTATTAATAAAGTAAACGCGATCTTGGAGTTCC
>CAYGTA010000010.1:0-25091 GCA_964352605.1 uncultured bacterium
TAGCTACTACAGGTATCTACCTTCATGCGGATGATGCTGAACTTGAAGCTGCTGCCTCAGTCATGCCTGACATTCTTAACAACCCAAGCAAACAAGAACAAGAAGATGAGCTTGAAGTAATGAGGGAGGTTGTTAGGGGGATGGGGTGAGAGTTGATGCCTTATGGTGGCTACATCATCCTTTTAAGGATCCCACTGTTATTCCTTTTATAAAGGCTCGCTGGAATACCATGAATATTATAAACATTGGAATAAAAGCGAGCGTAGCACCTGCCATGCCTAATCCAATATCAGCACTACCTACGCCTGATGCTGCGAGTTTTGATACTCCAACAGGAAGCGTCATCATGTTTTCATTGTTTATTACAACAAGTTGCCAGACATAATCATTCCAGCCTGCCATGAAGGCAAATATGGCAACAGCGCCTACTACAGGTCTACTTAAAGGCAAGACAATATGCCAGAATAATTGCAGTTCATTTGCACCGTCAACTGTTGCTGCTTGGATAAGTTCATCAGGTAATGATCTCATGTACTGACGAATTAAGAAAATACCGAAGGGATAGGCTAGGTAAGGCACGATCATCGCTTGATAAGAGTCAAACCACTTTAAGTTTTTCATTAAAATAAACATAGGAACTAAAAAAGCTTGCCTGGGTACCATCATGGTAACGAGGAACATCCAAAAAAGAATGTCACGACCTGGGAAAACTTTTTTCCCAAAGGCGTACCCTGCTGTGACGCTGGTTACAACCGCGCCAACTGCAACACCCGAAGCTACTACGAACGAGTTGAACATCCAGCGCAAGGAAGGTCGCCCATTTATTAAGTTACGCCAGTTCTCTAAAGTGGGTTCTCTGGGGAACCATTCAGGTGGATAACCTAGTGCAACCTTTTCAAGCTTAAAAGAGCCAATAATCATCCAATATAAGGGCACTAATGAAAGTACCGCTAGGATAATGCAAATTGCTAAAGCTAAGTACCAAAGGGGTGAGCGGTTTTTTAAGTCTTTCACAAGTTTGTCCTAGGCTTAGTCATGATATTTATTTATCCCTATCTAAGACAAGAAATTGAAATGCTGAAATAGCCCCTATAATTAGCATGAGCACAACTGCCATAGCTGAAGCGTAGCCAAATTTGAAGAAGCGAAATGCGCTTTCGTATAGGCGAAAAACGATGGTTTGTGTGGCATTTGCAGGTCCACCAAGGGTCATGAGTAAAACCACGACGAAAACTTGAAAAACAGATATAGTCAGTGTGACCATGACAAAAAGTACCGTAGGTTGAAGCAAAGGTAGCGTGATTTTTTGAAACTGCTGCCAGCCTGTTGCACCGTCTAATTTGGCTGCTTCATAAAGCTCTTGAGGGATAGATGCAAGACCTGCCAGAAAAAGAATAAGGGGTTGCCCTAAACTCCAGCTAATAACTACAACAGATAACGATAAAAGGGCTGTTTCAGTTCTAGCAAGCCAGCCAATTTTCTTCATGTTAAATAAGTCGTAAAAACCTATGGATTGCAACGTGCCGTTAAGCAGGCCGAATTCTTGGCTAAAAATAAGACTCCAAACCATTGCTAAAATAACTCCGGAAGAAACAACCGGCATATAAAAGGCTATACGAAAAAAAGTTTGGTTCCTTTGATGTAGAGGATAAATAATCACGGCAATAAATAAGGTGATGAGCATAGCGGTAGGTACAACCGCCAGCACAAATAAAAAAGTGTTTTTTACCCCAATAATAAAGGCAGGGTCTTTGGTAAATAACCGAATGTAGTTTTCAAATCCTATAAATCGCCATTTATCACGATTCACGCCTGCTTTTAAAAAGCTAAGCCAAATACCGTGAGCTAGTGGATAGGCTGTAAAGATAAGGAAAGGGATTAAGGCCGGCAAAATAAAGATATAGCCCCAACGGCCTTTCCACATTCGTTTAGCAAGATTCTGAGTCATAAATTTACCTTTGTAAATTTCTTTTGAGTTTAACTGGTAAATGTCTAGCGAGAAAAGAGAGTAAAGTTGAATACTCTCTTTTCTCGTAACTGAACGACTAAAAGTTACTGATTTGAAAGAATGTCAGCAGTTTCTTCTTGTAATTGCTCTGCTGCTTCAGCAGGTGTAATTTGGCCTAAAAACATAGCTTGCCATTTAGGTGGCTGAGCAACACGCACTTCACTGAAGCCTAAACAAGCAAGACCTAAGTTCTCAGTACCACGCATACCAATTTGCTCTATTGTTGCAACATAGTTAGGATCGTTAGCAAGAGGAGCACCTGCAGAAACTCGTGAAGGGAACTGACTATTACCTAAAGCATAGTCTGTTTGTGCTTCAGCTGAGTTAAGGAACATTAAGTAGTTAGCTACCCATTCCATTTCATAATCACTACGGCCTTTATCAAAGACTGCAAAACCACTAGGGCCAGCTGGATAGCCGTTAACAACGCCCTCTGCATGCGGGTAAGTCACCATCACTACATCCATATCAACAGTAACGCTACCGTCAGCAATAGCATTGGCGACATTTACATTTAGTGTACCAAGACCGCCACCAGTAACAGCACTTTTACCTGTAAAAAAGTAGTTTAATTTATCTTGGTAAGAAGCGGTTGTTGCGTCAGGGTTAATTAAACCTTCTTGGTAAAGCTGATTAACAAACTCGAGTCCGGCGAGTGTACCTTCGTTATCAAACGCTGTTGCGCTACAATCGTCTGCCCAAATATCTCCACCTGCGCCCCATAGGAATTGATGAAAGTCATAATCGCCTTGTTCAGAAGCAACTTGTAGTGAGAATGGATATTCTACACTTGGGTCAGCTGCTTTTAGTTGTCTTAGAGCGTCAATAAACTCTTCTTGTGTCCAGTCTCGGTCATCTGTTGGAACTAAGTCACCCAGACCTGCATTATCAAAGAGGGCTTTATTGACAAGCATTTCTTGTGCCCAGAAGTAAGTAGGCATAGCGTGAAGCTCGCCGTCAATTGTGTAAAGATCAATGAGACCTGGTTGTATATCTGCAATTTCTTCAGCAGGAATAAGGGTGTTTATGTCGACCGTAACACCTGCGTGTCCATAACCAGAGGTGCGACCCAAGTAGTCTTTTAAGATGTCAGGTGGGTTCCCAGCAGCTAAAGAAGCAGGTACTTTAATGGCAAGATCAGGCCAATCCAAGCCTTGTACTTCAATAGTGACATGTGGGTACATTTCCATGAATTTAGCAGCTTGAGCTTTTTCATAATCTGCTAAAGATGTGAATTCAGGATGATGTGGAGGTGTCGCTAACGCAGGGTCAGTCCAGTGTGTAATGGTTACAGGTTCTTGGGCTAGCGCCAGTGTTAATGCAAAAACACTCAGCATACTTAAAATAAAAAAACGACTTTGTTTCACAATTTCTCCCTTACATGCCTTAGGTTTTATTAGGAAATCCTAAGATGAGCTAATTTCTGTCATCAAAACCATCCAACGACAGTTTCTTACTTTCCCTCTATCTGCGAATGACCCTCCTTTCAAAAGAGCTCAAGAGCTAGACTCGAGCTTAGTGTGGACTTGGTTAATAAAGGCTTCAGCAACCTCGTAGTGTTTATCTATAGCTTGAAGCGCCTTTCTTTTATCTCGGGCTTCAAAGGCTTCAACTATATCAACGTGATTTTGATAGATTTTCACTAATCCGGGATGTTTTAAATCACCATATTTTTCGGTTGCTTTGGTATAGGCTAGCCAGAACATTTCAATAATTTTGAGTAGCATTGGATTATTTAAGGGTTCAGAAATAAGCTTATGAAAGGCGCGATCTTCTTCCAAGTAAGATTCATGCGTTTCAGCTTTAATACGCATTTGGTTTAAAAGCGCTTTGAGTTTTTTTATTTGAGAATTCGTCATTTTGTCAATCGAAATGTCGATTAAGCCACGCTCAAGAACGTGTCGCATTTGCGTCAAATGTACAAGCTCTTTAAGGTCAAACAATAGCTTGTACTGCAGGCTATCTAAGATAGATCCAAAAGATAACTGGCCAACGAAAAGACCTTTGCCTCGCCGTATTTCAACAACATCTTGAGACTCGAGCACTTTGACGGCTTCTCTTACGGAGTTGCGACTAACGTTTAGAGTTTGGCTAAGCACTATTTCCGAAGGCAGAGCATCACCTACATGCAGATGATTGTCAAGGATATAATTCTTAATCACATCTTGTACAGAATGATGGAGTAAGGTTGGTCGCTCTAAAGGTTTAAGCGCGGCTGTCAAAAAGAATCTCCAGGGCTTGAAAAAAGATGAAAGTCAATTTGAAAAATAAGATATCCAGTTGTAGGACAACTAAAGTTGTATCATGATTTTAAATATAGTGTCAATACAAGAACTTCATTAAAGAAGGAACAAAGTAAATGGAGGGCAAGTCATGATAAATGAAAAACAATACTGGATAAAAAAATTAGCCTTAGGTACCGTGCAATTTGGTCTAAACTACGGCATAAGTAACAAAACAGGTCAAGTTCAACCTGAAACCATAGCTGAAATACTCGAGCATGCTCAGCAGGTTGGTCTCAACACTTTAGATACAGCTTCAACTTATGGTAATTGTGAAGAGGTTTTAGGGCTAGTCTTAAGAAAGCAGCCATCGAGGTTCAATATTATTTCTAAATTTCCTGTAGAAACAAGTCCTGAAGCCTTATTTTCGAGTCTTGAGTCAAGCCTTAGTAAGTTAACGCCTCAACCCTTAAAAGCTTACCTTGCACATGAATTTGAGAGCTTTAAGCAGGAAGGAATTAGAGTGAAACTACAAACTGCTAAAGAATTAGGGTTGGTCGAGCAGATTGGTGTTTCCGTTTATTACCCTGAAGAAATCGAGTGGCTTTTAGAGAAAAACATAAGTTTTGATATTATCCAGTGCCCGTTTAATTTGTTTGACCAGCGGTTCAAATTCTTATTCTCAGAACTCAAAAATCAAGGCGTCGAAATTCATACACGCTCGAGCTTTTTGCAAGGCTTATTCTTTTTGAATCCTAAGGACTTATCAAATCACTTTGAAAAGGCTAGAGGTAAAATTCAGGATCTGCAATTAATCAGTCAAGGTCGAGGCATTCCACTCGCAGCATTGTTGCTTAATTTTTGTATTATGCAAGAAGAGATAGACAAAGTTGTGTTTGGGGTTCAAAACCTTAATGAGTTTATTCAAAACTTGGCTGCTTATCACTATTTTGAGACCTGCAAAGAACTAAGACATGAATTTGATGTCTTTGCGACAACTGATGAGGATATTATTCATCCTGGGAAATGGCCTTAATCTCATTCGTAATCAAAACGGCTAGGTCATCTTTTTTTACCGCTGGTACAGCTCTCAAAAAGACTACACGGCCTTGTTTTGGTGATTTTAGTTCCTCTAAAATAGAGCCATCGACATCTTTAACTATTCCAATTAAATCCCCTATGCATACTTCTTGTAAAACTTCTACGGTTGGTCTAAATAGGCCTGAGCTTTGAAAGCTAAGCATAGTATCTGTGTTGCCGTCACCACGTAAATATAGAGTTTCAGTGTTTATTGCTAAGCGCTCTAATATATCTAAATATCCCATGACGTTTAAAACCCCTTCTTTGTAAATGTTCAGGTCATTCTTATCTACCCTTAAGCCTCCTTTAGCTTCTGTGTAGATAGCAGGGATACCATATTCAGCTGCTAAGGATAAGGTTCGTCCGGCCTCAATCTTTGGGTGCTCCCAAATAACTGCTGCTCCAAACACTTTGGCAGCTTGTGCCGCTTTATCTCCTGTATGACCAGCTTGTCTGTAATAACCTACTAGGGTTGGGCTGGTCATGGTTGTACCTGCACTATGTAAATCAATGAGGAAATCACCCTGCTGGATAACTTTGCTTAGTGCAAAAGCAATTTTTTCAGTTATGGTTCCATGCATACTACCTGGGAAAACTCGAGCTAAGTTTTTACCGTCTGTTGGGGTAGACCTTGTATGAGCTTCAAAGGCTATTGGATTGCAAATGGGAATCATTATTACGGCGCCTTTTAGGCTATTAGGATCAAGGTATTGAAACAAGTCTTGTATTGCTAGAATCCCTTCGTATTCATCACCATGAATACCCGCAAGTACGACTAATACTGGTCCTGATTTGAATCCTTTTGCCACCAGCACATTAATTGCTAAGTCAGACTCGTTTGTGGAAGTCCGAATAAGTAATTCTAGACTTGATTTTGTGCAAAGCTTTAAGTTTTTAAGTTGCTCGGAAAATTCTAGCGTCTTAGGCATCTGAATTAGCCATTGCTGAGCTGGTCTTTTGATAGCTCATTTAGTAAAGCTTGCTTTGCGTTTGAGCGTTTAATATTTTGCAAGAAAATATCCCAGAGTCTTTCGGGTAATCGGGCGCTTAGAGATGAGCCTGAAATATGAGGCGTCATAATAACGTTTCGCATGGCCCAAAGCGGGTGGTCTTGTGGGAGCGGGTAGGAATAATGCGTGTCAATTGCTGCGCCGGCAATCCAGCCTTCGGTTAACGCTTTTAGCAGTGCTTGTTCTTGAATGAGGGGGCCTCTGGCTGGGTTTAAAATAAATGCGGTTTTTGGTAAAGCCTTTAGTTCGCGTTCACCCAAAATGCTTTCTGTCTCTTTTGATAAGGGCATAGCCAAAATAAGAAAATCTAGTTCAGATAAAAACTCTACTTCTTGCCCCGAAAGATAAACCTTATCTGGAAGGCCAGCTTTTGAATCTCCTGTACCTTCTAGCGAGTAGACGTTATTTGATGGTCTAACGCCTTTCCGTGACATTACGTTAACCTTCATGCCCAAGGCTTTGGCAACTCGTGCGCTTTCCCTGCCAATACCACCGTAACCCCATATTCCTACGGTGAGTCCATGAACTTCTTGCTGGAAATCTGCTGAGCGATCCCACTTGCCTTCTTCTTGATTACGAATCATCTGCCGTAAATTTCGCCTAAGGTTAATCATCATGGAGATATTCCATTCGGCAATGGGAACATCAAAACAACCTCGAGCGTTGCATGCTTTTATTCCTTTTTCAGGCAATGGTAGCCCAAAAAGCTGCGTGTATCCTGAAGAAGCTATCTGTATCCAGCTGAGCTGGCTCATCTTGTTAATGTTTTTTGGTGGAAAGGTGGTAAATAAAATATTTATGCGCTCGAGTAACTCTTTTGGAACATTCCAGTTTTCTTCATTTTGCTCTATAGGCATGCTTTCAATGTGAATATTAGGTAAGGCTTCTAACTCACGTAAACTTGCTTCATGAATAGGAATACTACTGTCAATAAGAATGGTAGGCATTGCTTAATCCACCAAGATCTTTCCTTTTACACTATTAAACTCACCGCTGCCCCTTTCAAAAGGGTATTGATTTTTGATTTTGTCAGTTAGCACAATACCTAAACCAGGTTTTTCGGGTGGCAAAGCGTAACCATCTTTCATAATAAAACTTCCTGCCATAATGTCAGCATGAAGTCCAGCATAATCTGGTGGAACCTCAAGAATGCAAGTATTAGGTGCAGCAAAGCCGCAGTGCAAATTTTGCATGAGTGAACCCCCAGCACCCCATGCGTGTGTAGCTATACTTCGCTCTCGCGTATGCAGCAAATCAGCTATTTTCATAAATTCACCTAAACCCCCTGAGTAAGATGCATCAGGTTGGCCAATATCAAAACTGTCTTGCTCTGCAAAAACTCTCCATTCATACAGTGCAGTTAAGCACTCTCCACCTGCTATGGGTACTGTTGTTGAGCGACACAGTTCAGCGTAGCCCCAAGGGTCAGTGTAGTGCAAGGGTTCTTCAAAGAAAAATAAATCAAAGGGCTCAGCGGCTTTGGCAACCGCTTTAGCTACCTCTAAATCCCATGTGACCGTTTCACTATTTCCCATGTGTCCATCTAACATCACTTTGATATCTGGCCCAACGAGTTCGCGAATAAAACTTAGCTTGTTAGCCTCAAAGTCTGCTGCTTTAGTAGGGTCATTGTAAATGCTTGTTTTGTTGCCATCGTAGCCCCCAACACCCAACTTAAAGCCCAAAAAGCCTAAGTCAAGATAATGCTCGAGTTTTGCCGCAAGTTTGTTTTTAGGCCAGTTCGAGGGGCCACCTGTTGCGTAGCAAAGTAATTTTTCATGCTGTTTGCCTCCAAGAAGTTCATAAACAGGGACTTGCTCTAGCTTGCCTTTTAAGTCATAGAGTGCCGCTTCTATACCGTTGATGACTGATGCCCCTAAGCCCACGCGGCACCAAAAATTACCGCAGTGATACATTTGGTTCCAAAGCTCAGGAATGTCATCAAGGACTTGGCCTATAAGGATGGGTTTAAAGAACTCAACGATTTCAGGTACAACTTCAGGGAAGAAATAACCAACATAGGTTTCACCTAAACCAATATGCTCGGTATCGGTGTGAATTTCAATAAACGCTGCGCTTCGACGTTTACGAATCTCTAACAAGAAAGGATCGTTGGTACACGGCCCCGTCAGCAAAACGGTTTTAACATCGGTAATCTTCACGTGTTTACTTCCTCACTAGACTCATAAGTTTACTCATTTAAATGTTTTATTCTTATAGCTTTTCCACAAGTTGTTGTCTTATCAAACAACTCGTGCGACCTAGGGGAGTACAGCCTATTCCAAAGGTGAGGTAGTTTGTCGTGAAAGCGTTATAAGCATCGGGCCGAATATTTTTTGAATAGGGGTTCACCGAATAAAAAGGAATAAAAAAGTGTGTTGCGTTCATAAAACTCTATTCTTTACCGTGATTAACTGCAAAAAGGTGACTCTTAGCCTTGATGCTATGAAAGGCTTGGTGGGCATGCGAACTGATCAATATAGCCGCAAGCTTTCTCAACATGTTGTTTCCCGTTTTTTAAGCTAAAGCTCATATGTCCAGGTAAAAAAGCGTCAAAGTCATAGGTGTTGAGCAATCGAATAGAGGAAATTGTTTTGGGTACATTGCAATCAGGGGTGTTCTGTAAAACAATTTTTCCACCATGAAAGACTGCGTCGCCTGCAATAAGATAGGTTTTTTCTAAACCGTTAATAAGAAAAGAATAATGATCATCACTGTGTCCAGGTGTATGAATAACTTGGATGTTAAGCTTCCCTATAGTTAATACATCATTATGTTTAAACAATTGATTAACCTGAAAAGATTTGTATTCGTAGCTTTTTGGATAAAGACCACTTTCTTTAGCCACATCTAAACTGAGTGTGGTTTCATCCCCTTTAGTAACAATTTCCGCAGTTGTTTTTGAAGCGTAAACGTGTAAATTAAGATGCTCGAGTAATTCATTTACACCACCAGAATGATCGGCGTGAGCGTGCGTTAAATAGAGATGCTTTATTTTATTTAACTCAATACCATCTTGTTTGCAGACATCTAAGATTTGAGGTACGCCTAAACCTGCCCCTGAATCAAAAAGAATAAATTCATTGCCCGCATCAAACAAGTAGACGTTGCAATCATAGGCATCCGTTAAATCAAACCCCATGTGACCGCTTGCCACTACGTAAACGTTGGGGGAGATCTTCATTTTTAACGAAGCTTTCCGCGACCCAAGAGGGGCCAAATTGCCTCAACCACATCATTTCGAAGGCCATATATCTGATCATGTAAAAAGACAGTTGCGTCACTATAGCCAACCATGAAATCAAAGGCGTCAGTAATTTTGATTTCATGGTTGGCCTCTTTGAGGGTTATCACACCATGTTCTGCTGAGGGTCCGTATGATTCGATTTCAGGAAAGTCGATGCCTTCAGGTTGCTTGTGCCATGCGGGTAGTGTTTTGTAACCTGCATCGGTAATAACTCTATTTGCGGTAGGTCGGCTGGTCACGCTTGTTCTAACAAATAAAGACGGTTCTGTTAGCTGATTCCAGGTTCTATAAATAGCATCTGAAAAAATACCTCCGCCTGCTTGTATTTCTGTAATCGCACCAGTAAAAGGCGTATACTCCGCTGTTCCACTACCGCCACCACTAATAATTTTGCAATCTAGGCCATGTGCTTCACATAGAGCTACACTTTCAGAGATTTGAGCCATAGATCTATCTATAGCTTCATGTTTTTCTTTGTTTTTAAAGCCTAGCGTATGACCTTCCCAGCTCATAACGCCCAAGAATTTCAGCCCCGCTGTTTTACTTATGAAGGTCGCAAGCTCGAGTACAGCTTGGCTTGCGTGAACACCACTGCGATGCATGCCGCTATCAATTTCTATGAGTACCTCAAGTGTAATTCCTTTTGCGACTGCGGCTTTTCCTAGAGCCACAACGTTATCAGGATGATCAACGGCTACTTTTACATTTGCATGCTTACAAAGGTTAACTAAGCGAGTTATTTTTTTTTGCGTTACGATTTGGTTAGCTATAAGGATATCATTAATGCCTGCTGCGGCCATAACTTCCGCTTCGCCTAGCTTGGCACATGTAATGCCAATTGCGCCAGCGGCTATGGTTTTATGAGCAATAGCTGGTGTTTTCATGCCCTTAGTGTGAGGTCGCCAATTAATACCAGCATCTTTGAAGTGCTTAGCAAGCTTCGCAATATTAGACTCGAGTGTGTCAAGTTCTACCCATAAAATAGGGGTATCTAATTCTGATTTATGTAGGCCTACTTCATTCAAGGTTTGCTCCCTTTATTTACTTTTGTTATGACCATGCTTGATTGAGTAATCTTAGCCAGTTGACATGCATTAAATTGTTTAAATCTGTTTCGCTGTAACCAATAGCTTTTAGTATCTTAGGAAGTCTTTGTAAATCAACTATGGTATCTAGATCATAGGGTGATTGCTCTCTACCAAAGCCTCCATCTAAATCTGTACCTATTGCTGCGTGATTGCAATTTCCAGCTAGGGTGCAAATATGGTCAATTTGCTTGACCACATCTTCTAGAGTGACTTCTTTATTGTTTCCAGGTGTCCAATTTGCCTTAAGCATCCATGAGTCAAATGCAACCCCAATCACGCCATTGCGTTCACAGATTGCTTTGATCTGATCATCAGTAAATTGGCGTTGATGTGCAACCAAGCTACGACAGTTATTATGACTAGCTATGACAAGCCCTTCGTAATGCTCGAGGGCCTCCCAGAAGGCTTGATCTGACATATGCGTTAAGTCAAGTACTATGCCAAGGCGTTGCATTTCTTTTAGAAGAGGTTTACCTAAGTCTGTTAAGCCAAGTTCTGTACCTGTTCCACCTGCATAGCGGCCCGGACCATAATGCGTCGGACCTAAAAGCCTGAGGCCTAAATCATGCCAATACTCGAGCTGCTTGGGTTCTAATATGGGGTCGGCACCTTCCATACTGATCACAAAACCAAGTGGTGGTGTGTTTTTGATATCTGCTTGGCCGGCATCCCATTCTTGCCACTCAGCAATATGGGGTTTTAGGTCTTTCTTGTTTGTAATTATGCGGCATTCGCCTTGCTGCTCTAAAGCTCGGTAATAGGCCATTTGCCCATGTGCCATGCCGAAGGACTGCGCGGTAGAGGCGTAATCTATGTGTTCAACTGGGTGTCCTGTGGAACGGGCTAGCAGGGTTGCAAAACTTAAGGCTACGCGGCCTTGTCGCATTTCGGGAAAGGCAACGGTGTTTAATCCTCGTCCTTTACCTTGGCTTGGTTTTTCTTGGGTTCGAATGGTGTATACAGATTGTCTCAAATCACGGTTCCACTGTAGAGCGTTCATTGAAAGGTCAAGATGAGCGTCAATGATCAGCATTCGTTTGCCTGCCGAGATCTAACTGCTAGTATTTTAAAGGCTTTATTCTTTTGTTTTACCATGCAGTCCATCCTCCATCTACTAAGATATTCTGACCTGTTAAATAAGTTCCGGCATCACTGGCTAAAAGCACAACCAGGCCTTTGAGTTCATGGGGTTTGCCCATTCTGCCCATGGGTACTTTTTGTTCGAGTCTGCTTATGAAATTAGGCATACTTTCATGTACTTTTTGCGAAGGGAAGGCCCCTGGGGAAATGGCGTTTACACGTATATTATCTTTGGCCCAGTAGACAGCTAGATGGCGTGTTAAGTGAATTAGGCCACCTTTTAGACCGTGATAAGGAGCTGGGCTATTTATAGTCAATTCTTCATAAGCTTCTGGGTAACTTGCAACAACACCATACATGCTGGCAATATTGATTATTGAACCGGATGAGTTTCGGCTCTTTAAATGATTAACAACTTCTCTTGCTAGCAAGAAGTATGAGGTCACGCCTGTGTGGTAAGCCTTATCAAAATCTTCTGCGGTGGCATCTTCAATATCTGGGGCAGTGCCGCCATAAGCGTTGTTAATCAAAATATCGACACGGCCTAGTCGCTTTACAATATCTTCTACAAATAAAGGAATTGAGTCTGTATCATCTTGAGAAAAAGCTAAGCCAATATGGTTATCTCCTGGTAGAGTCGCAGCAAATTCATTTGCCTTTTGTTCAGTCCGACTGGTTACCACCAGAGTTGCACCTGCTTCTGCTAGTGCGTGGCTCATGGCGCTACCAAGCCAGCCAGAGGCTCCTGTGACAATGGCTACTTTGTCTTTTAAATCAAAAAGTGTTTGGATGCTTGGTTCTGAACTCATTTGCTTCCTTTCAGCTAAATCTTAACTACCGTTGTTTAGTCTTTTTTGAAGGTTCTAGAGTTGATTCTGATGATAAAAATTTAAGTATGAGGCTTCTGGTATGGAGGTATCATAACTGTACCAGTAAACTTTTCACAAGTCTTAGCTACCTTGTTATTGGCACAGTATTTAACGCTTGATTGCTCAGTTAAGAAGACTTATCGTTTGTTATTGATTTCAAACTCAAGTGTATAGTCTCTTGTTTCACCTGCCTCTAAAAGAGGTAATTCACCTTGGTCCCTCATAGCAGACCGACCTTCTGAAAAATTGGCATTGCTGGGTTCTATGCCCAGAACATAGGTGCCTTGGCCCATCATTTTCCATTGGAGTAAGCTCGGTAGTTGGTTTTTGCTAAAGCCAATAGTCAAGTCAAAGTCAAGTTTTGGGTTTTCGATTCGCGCCGTTACATAGCCATCACTGTCACTCTCTGGTGCGTGCCAAAAACCGCGTTCCTTGTAACTGGCTGTTGGTTTTTGAAAGCTTGACCATTGACTAATATCTTTGACTGAAGTTTCGTTTGCTGGCTTGGTTTCAGTAACGTTTAGCTGCAGTTTAGTATCTTGATCGAGAAGGGGAAAACCAATATTGCAGTGATAAAGAATCATATGTATTTGTGGTTCAAAGCCTTCATTTACAACCCGATCAGTAACGGTAATTTTGTTTGAACCAAGTTTGCTGCGAATCTTCCTGTTTAGCACAAGGTTTTCAGCAAATAGGCTTGCTTGGCGTACCTGACCTGTTATTTCAAGAAAGTATTCATCTCCCTTCCAATAGGTTTTAAAACTAACTTGCTGGGCAGGACTATTACTTATTCGACCATGAATTCCAAAGGCTTTACCTTCGTCTTCTGTTGCAGCACCAACATGTTCGAGTCCGCATGTGGTTAATAGTCCACCTGGAAAGGAGCGTAGCCAGCCAGTCTCATGACTATCATAGTAAGCAGGGTGGCTTTCACCCATTGGTGATGACCAGTTGATGGCAGCGCCTTTATAAATGCAAGCACTAATGTCTAAGGCTCTATCAGGTAAAACTCTAAACATAAGCCCTGTACCTGTGTAGACCTCAAGCATACGAACGTTTGCTTCTCTACCGTCATTCCCGGTGACTGACTTGATGCCAGCGATTTGATTCATATGGCCCACATGCTCGAGTAGGTTTTTACGTTTCCAATTTTTGCCTAGGTAATTTGCCATAGGTAGTCCGCCTTCCTTATGTCTCGCAGGCTTGATATCTAGTCTTTTTCAATAAGCTTAGCTTCTGATTAAAACTAATTGACGCTCTTATAGACTAATGGTACTCTGGTAGTATTACTATACCAGTTGTGCGTCTATTTAGTCACCTGTAAGGCATGCTTTCTTTTGGAGATTTCTTAATGCTAAAACCCTTATCTCGTGACACTCTAACGAAACAAGTCATTGATACCTTGCGTCGTTTAATTGTCACAGAGCCTTTTCTTGCAGGAGATCAACTACCAAGCGAGCGTGATCTGAGTGAAAGTCTATCGGTAAGCCGAACCATCATTCGTGAAGCACTCAGTGTTTTGGTGGCCGAAAATATCATAGTTAAAAAAGCAGGCAAAGGCATTTTTGTTACCGATAACTTCTCTACAACCTCAATGCCTCCCGTACCCATAACGCTAGACTCGAGCCATCATGACCTTACGGTTTTAGAGGAAGCAAGGGCTTCCGTTGAACTAGGCTCTGTTGACTTGATGGTAGCAAGAATCACAAAAACTCAAGTCAAGCAGCTTGAACAAATCAATGCTGACTATAGTAAAAACCTTGGTTTAAAAAGAAGCACAGTTAAAAACGATATAGATTTTCACACTGTTTTGATTGAGTCCACCCGTAATCCTATTCTAATTGATCTTATTCCATTGCTTAATGACTTCTTTCGCCTAAGTATTTACCACCGGCCAAGGTCAATGCTAAACAGCTCAAAACGTGTGGTTGATGAACATCAGACCATTATTGGAGCTCTTTACGATAAAGATCTCGCTGCAACTCGAGCTGCTTTGCTTAAGCATTTACATTTATCGGCATTTAAGCCTATTAAGTAGAGGAACTAATGAATCAGTCTGATAACTCTAAAGTTAGTGATGTCTCACCAAACATAATTCAACCTAGTCAAGAAATTGATTTTGAGCAAAACAGAATTTTACTTAATCGTTATCGCTTTATTGAGTACGAAGGACTTCGTATTTTGGCTGCGTGGTTACCCGCAACTGGCATCATGGAGTATAAGTTGGCAATGGGGCGCTTTCTCTGGGAAGATGCGCAACATGTACAGCATTTGTACCAACGACTTTTTGAAATTCAGATTCCTGCCTTTAGATCACCCAATGATGATTCATTAGAACTTCTCATGGCTGAAGCGATTCATGCACCGTCAGAAAAAGATTTACTTGCAGGGCTATTTCGTGTTATTAAACCAGCACTCTTAAAGGCTTACGCTTGGCACAGTGAGCAAACCTTCGCTAATCCTGATGCCCCAACGCTCTACGCCTTTAGGCACATTATGCTTGATAAGGAAGCCCAATTGCTGTGGGCACAGGAGGCATTGGCAGACCATCCTACAAGTGAATGGGAGCATTATCTTCAATCGCTCCTTGAATCTGCAGGAGGCATTACAGGACGTGCAACTAGGCCAGAGCGGCCTTCAAAACCCGGAAGTCACACACCCTTTACAACAGCTAAGCATGCTGCAAGAGATACGCGCTTTACACATTTAGACCCCCAAACAAAACTAGCTACACCTGAAAAAGAAGCAAGACTAGTAAATTTTGAAAATTACTCTCAAGAGATGCTAGCTGCCGAGACCGTTGCACTCATCATCTACCAGAGTCCTGATATGCCGTGGGCATTTGTCTATGATAGTGCAAGGCATTGTTATGACGAAACAAGACACTGTCGTTTAGGTATTGAATGGCTCGAGCAGCATGGGCTTGACTATAAAGAAGTGCCGCAAAACACTCAAATTTATGCTTGGCGAAGCCAGTATGACCCTGCAACCCAATATGGTCTCTTAACGATGGGCAATGAAGCTCACGTGTTCCCGCATAGACACAAACAAATAGAGGCTTATAAAGAAATGGGTGACAAACTTTCTATTGAATTTATCAGCTATGACATGGCAGATGAAAGGCAGCACGTTGCCTTTGGGCATAAATGGCTACCTACGCTCATGGAAAAGCAGGGAATTACTATGCCCGTTGAGCAATTCATTGAAGAAACCGTAGCGCTTTGGCATAAAGAATACATGTCAGGAGAATTACCGATCCACGAAACAGAGTCAAGTTGATGAACAGATCATCTAGAGCAATAATTGTAGGTGGGGGCGTGATCGGTTTAAGTACCGCTTATCATCTTGCTAAGAAAAAGTTTGGCACCATCATTGTGCTAGACAAAAACACGGTTGGAGATGGGTCAAGTAGTCGCGCGGCAGGTATTGTCACAGGATTACTCTGGTCAGAACTAGGGGTTGAAGCTAGAAAAATAAGCCTAAACTTATTTAAAGAACTATCTGATGAGCTTGACGGGTACAGCTTCAATGATGTTGGTTGCCTGAATTTATTTGACGCAGCATCGTGGGTTGAGCGAGAAAAACTCTTAGTCCTTTATGACCGCCTAAATTTTAAGTACGAAATATTAAGCAGTCAAACCATAAATGAAAGATGGCCAGACTTAAAAGCAAACGAAGAAAGTATAGGTCTTTTTGATCCTTTAGGTGGATACAGTGAAGCTCACGAATACATTCCTGCACTCAAGCAAAGATGCCTTGAGTTAGGCGTAGAATTTAGAGAGAACTGCCAAGTCACTGCTTTTCAAGAATCAAAGGGTACTATCGCAGGTGTAAAGACACTATCGCAAGATGAAATTGCTGCAGATGTTGTTATTTGCTCAACACATGCATGGACATTAAAACTACTCGAGTCTTTAAATTTCCAAATTCCGATGAAAGCTTTTGTACATCAGCGTTATGTGACAAACAAAATGGCTACACCTATAAACATACCTGCAGTTAATGCAAACCCACAAGGCGGATACATCAGGCCAGCTCGAGTGGGCGCAGTCAACAATAGATTGCTTGCTGGTTTTGAAACGGAAGGTCGTGAAGAGTTTAATGTGCCTTCACTAGATTTTCGTTTGCCTTCGCTTAAAACTCCCAAAGATGTAAGGCTGCAAATGACGGCTAACTTAAGCTCACTTGTCCCTAGTTTGGCGAATGCTACTTGGGATAGTGAAAAGCTTGGTTTGATTTCATTTTCATTAGATGGTGAACCCATTTTAGGTGCAATTGATGGTCTGAAAGGGCTTTTTGTTTCCGGAGCTTTCCACTCGGGTGGGTTTGCTTATAACCCTGTTGCAGGTCAGCTAATGGCAGAGCTTGTAAGTACCGGAGAAGCTAGTCTTGATATAAGCCCGTTTTCACCTAACCGTTTTGATAAAACTGAAAGTAGTCATTATTTGTCCAGCACGGTTAAGCAAGCATTTGCTGTAAAAAGGAGGCACTGATGCCGCGCTATCCACAGGCCATACTGGTTTCTTGTGAAGTTCCTTGGGATGAAAACGAAGAACTCCTTGAGAATGTTTTTCGCAAAGAACTTCAGTTCGTCTTAGAGCACTTTAACCATCTTTATATTTTTGGTACAGCTGGTGAAGGGCATGCGGTTGATACTAGGCAGTTCACGCAAATTGCAAAAATATTCTTTGAAGAAACACTTGGTAATCCTAATTTGACTGATATTCATCCGATGGTTGGTGTTATTGGCTTATCAACTGCAAACGTGAAAGAGCGATTAAAGATTGCATATGACATTGGATTTAGGATTTTCCAAATTTCACTTCCTTCATGGGGTGCGTTGAGTGACGCAGAATTAACTAGATTCTTTAAAGACACCTGCGGCTTTTTCTCGGACTGCCAATTCCTGCACTACAATTTACCCAGAACAAAACGTGTCTTAAGGGGCGCAGATTATGCTCAACTTATTCAAGATGTCCCCAATCTTGTTGCTACCAAAAACACCGGAGGAGGTTTGCATAAAGTCTCTGATTTACTTAAACATGTACCTGAGTTACAACACTTTTTTAGCGAAGAAGGCTACGCCAATGGCTGCTTAATTTCGGAGTGTTCGGTCCTCTCGGCCTTTGGTCCGACAACCCCTCATAAAATTAAAGACCTCTTTGAAGCTGGTAAAACAAAAGATGTTAAAAAACTAAGCCAACTGCAACATGGCTTTCATAATTTGCTTCACGATGTTCTTGGTCCTTTACTTAGCCAAGGCAAAATGGATGGTGCTTACGACAAAGTACTCAAACGCTTAGGGGGGTTGGAGGAGATGCCCTTGCGTTTACTATCGCCTTACGAGGGGTTTAGCGAGGAGGATTATAAAGAAACTAAAAAACGGTTTTACGATCAGTTTCCTGAATGGGTAGCAGATATGAGGTAGGTTTTCCCGATGCAGGGCTCAATTAAAGACAACTGAGAATCAATCACGAATAAATTAAAGGAGAATACAAATGAGAAAAAGTAAAATGTTAGCTAAATTTCGCCAAGGAAAATTCGCTCGAGTTTGCTCAATGGGGCATGTTTTGCCTTTTTACATTCGGTACGCGGTTCACTACGGCTTTGAAGGTATTTGGCTTGACTTGGAGCACCGCAATATGACAAGCCGTGAAGTTCAGTATCTTATTCAGCTCTGTCATTACAACGATATTGATTGCATGGTGCGCCCACCTACAAGAGAATTTACCAATCTTTATCGCTACTTAGAAGATGGCGCAACTGGCTTCTTAATGCCACATGTATCAACACCTGAATTAGCAGAACATATTGTTCAAGCAACTAAATTCCCACCTATAGGTAATCGCGGAATGGATGGCGCTGGGTTAGACGGGGATTATGGTCTTGATGTTTGGAAAGAAGGGGAAACGTATATTGAAGATTCCAACCGTGAAACCTTTAATATTTTACAAATTGAAACAGAAGAAGGTGTTGCCAACGCCGAAGAAATAGCGTCACTGGAAGGGGTTGATGGTCTTTTTGTGGGACCCGCTGACTTAGGTATTCGCTTTAAAGCAGCTGCTGGTAAAACAACAATGACGCTTGATAAGGCCGTAGAGACTGTAGCTGCAGCGGCAGAAAAACACGGCAAAATTTGGAGCATTGTCGGTTCAAAGGAAGATGCGATTCGGTACCGTTCGATGGGTGCGCAAATGATTCCTTGGGGGGGCGATTTTGCGCTTATGAATGTCTTAAAAGATGCGAGTAAGGAACTTGACGAAATACTGGAGAGTGCTAAAGGGTAAAAGCCTTCTAGTAAATAACCCAAGTATTTCTGAATCTTTTAAAGGAGCATCATGGCGTCCGCCAAAAAAACAATCCTTAGTCCAATTGTAACTAAAGATAAATTCTTGCTTAAACCCGAAGAAATCTTTCCTCACTTACCTCCAAATCGAAGTGGTGACGAAGATAGACGTTATATGGATGAAGTCTTGGTAGATGGCTTTGGGAACAAAGAGTCAGCCAATATGGTCGGCAGGCTCGAGCAGGCTTTTGCTAATAAGTTTGGTGTTGAGTTTGCTATTTCACATAATTCTGGTACTGGTACCATGCTTTCTTCTCTTTTAGCTGCAGGGGTTGGACCTGGGGATGAAGTTATCGTACCTAGCTGCACTATGGGAGCTACTGCTTTTGTTGTTATTGCGGCAGGGGCAGTTCCTGTTTTTGCCGATAGTGACCCTAAAACCTTTAACATTGACCCGGTTGATGTTGAACAAAAAATCACTGAATTTACTAAAGCAATTATTCCTGTTTGTATTTTTGGCTTACCTGTCGATTTTGATGTTCTTTTGATGCTTTCTCGCAAACACAATCTAGTTCTGATTGAAGATAATGCTCAATGTTATCTGGCTAGCTATAAAAACAAACTTGCAGGCACTTTTGGTAACGCAGCAAGTTTTAGTTTTCAAGGCTCTAAACATATGACTTCAGGTGGTAGTGGCGGAATGACTATAACCAACGATGAGGACTATGCCAGAAAGATTCGCAAAGCTGCCATTCAGGGCTACAGTACGATAGAAGCAAGACCTGGTTCCACCATGATTCCAAGGGATGTACGCCAAGACTTTGCTTTTGAGCGACATGATAGTTTTGGCTATAACTTCAGACTCTCGGCACCCCAAGCTGCGCTTGGTCTGGCACAGCTCGAGCGTTTAGATTATTTAGTCGCAGCAAGGCGGTTCATTGCAGCGGGTTATGAAAGAGTCATTCAAGAAGAAAACTGTGAATGGCTCATACCACCCTATGTGCCAGAAGGCTTAACCCATTCTTACTGGTCTTACACGTGTATTTTAGATGAAGAACTACTGGGTGTTGACTGGCGGAGCTTCCGTAAAACGTTTATTGACTATGGTGGCGATGGGCTTTATGGCGTTTGGGTTCCGGTGCATCTTGAGCCTGTTTTTCGTGATTTAAATTTTCATGGTTCTCCTGAGCGCTCCCCTAATTTTGACTCACGCTATAAAGGATCTGTGAAAAGCTATCAAGCAGGCGATTGCCCAAACGTGGAGGAATTTCGTAGCAAAATTTGCCTATTTAAAACTGGTATGCAGTCTTTAGAAAAAATAGAAGCACAGATAGATGCGCTTAGAGCAACAATCCGACACTATGAAAACTAAGGGAGTGCAGGGAGTAAGAATGGCTAAGAGCTATACGGGCGTAAAGCAGTCTTTAGAACTTTACGAAAAAGCAGGCAAATTGATTCCGGGTTGGACACAACTCATCAGTCGCCGTTCAGACCAGTTTGCGCATGGTGTGAGTCCTATTTATGCTCAACATGCTAAGGGATCTCGCTTTACTGATGTTGATGGCAACGAGTATCTTGATTGGGTCAATGCGGTGGGTGCAATCATATTGGGACATGCGGACGATGTGGTTGATGATGCAGTTATTGAGCAGATTCGCAAAGGAAGTATCTACACGGTTAATAGCCCTTTAGAACTCGAGCTTGCTGAAGAACTTAATGCCACGATTCCTAGTTCGGAAATGGTTCGCTACACCAAAGCTGGTGGTGAGGCTTGCTCAGTTGCTGTGCGAATTGCCCGTGGCACAACAGGGCGCGACACCATTCTTTTTTCGGGCTATCATGGTTGGACAGACTGGTATCAAGCCGCTAACTTTGGGGTTGATCCTGAAAGTGGCGAGTATCCTTTTGCCGGTATCGAACCCATTGGTATTCCTAAAGTGCTAGAGGCTAGTGCCATTCCGTTTAGCTATGGAGATATAAATGCACTCGAGTTTCTCCTGAAGGAACATTCGGGAACTGTTGCTGCCATCATGATGGAACCCATGCGTAGTGAGTTGCCACCTGAAGGCTATTTGGAAAGCGTTAAAGCATTGGCTAAAGCACATGATGTTATTTTAATTTTTGATGAAGTTTCTTGTGGCTTTCGTACGGCGATTGGTGGGGTACAGGAGTATTTAGGTGTGACTCCTGATATGACGGTTATTTCTAAAAGCATGTCAAATGGCTATCCAATGGGAGCAGTTGTGGGTTCTCGTGAAGTCATGGAGCCCGCTAAACGTATGTTTGTTTCAAGTCAGTATTGGAGTGATATAACGGGCATTGTGGCTGCGCTAACCACTATTAGAGAACTCAAAAAGCGTGATGCTCAAACGCGTTTTAAAGATATTGGCGATAAGTTGAAAACTAGATTAAACAAAGCAATTGCTGAAGTGGGCATTTCAGGGAAATGTACGGGTGTTTATGCAAATCCGGTACTTTCTTTAGATATTCCTGAGGGGATTGACCCTCGTAAGGTTTCAACCGTATTTATTCAAGAAATGGCGAAACAAGGCATTCATTGTCAAATGAGCTTTAAAGCAACCCTAGCTCACAGTGATGAAGATATTGAAGAAACGGGAATAGCAGCAACAAAGGCTTTAAGCATAATCAAAGAAGGACTAGGCAATAAAAACTTAGATGCTTTATTAGAAGCTGATCTCAAAAAAGAACCTTTTCGTAGGTTAGTGCGCTAGGTATTGCTTATGGAAAGTTAGTGGCGTTAAAAAGTGAAACAAAGATAAATCTTCTTTTTATGCCCGGTCAATCCTTAACACAAATGCATTTTCACCAAAACGACTTCAAAAAGGAGGAAAAGTGAACATTCAATCCGTTAAACAAACATTACGGGGCCCTATGATTCCTGTCATTACACACTTTAAAGATGACTTGAGTATAAATGTGGACGCCATTAAAGAAGAAGTTAATTACCTGATTGATCATGGCATTGTGAGCGGACAAGGCGTGCTCTTGGCTGTTGGCGCAGGTGGCGATTTTAATATGCTTAGTTTGGAAGAGCGCAAGCAGGCATCTAAAGCTATTGTTGATGCTTCTGATGGTCGCGTTCCCGTCATTATCGGAGCGCAAGATACAAACGTCAACGTGATGATAGAAATGGCTCAATTTGCAGAAGCGATAGGAGCCTACGGAATCCAATTCAGCACGACCTATTACTACAAACCTTCAGATGATGATGCCCTTCGCTTATATAAAACCATTCATGATAAAACTAGCAAGATTGCTATTATGGCCTACAACACGTTCTGGCACGATTATGACTTCCCATTTGAAGTGCTTGATGAGCTCTGTAACTTAGAGAGAATAGTCGCCTTAAAATGGGCGCGACCAGACAATGGTGGCCCTTACATGATGGGTGTAGCGCGTTACGCTGATAAGCTTGCCGTAGTTGATAATGGCGGTATGTGGGTCATGAATCATATGTTGGGTGGCACAGGTTTCATTACACATTTGGCAACCATTTGGCCAGAACATGATATCTCGGTTTGGAATTTACTTGAGGCTGGCAAATACAAAGAAGCACAAGAAAAAATCATGAACGTAAACTGGCCTTGGCAAGCCTTCAGAGGAAAAATGGCTGAGCGAACAAGTGGTGAGTCGCCACCCGTCAAAGCTGCTTTAGAACTTGTCGGAAGACATGGCGGTGCAAGTCGCCTTCCCGCTCGAGCGCTTAACGCAGAAGAACGCGCTGAACTTAGGGAATTGTTAATAAGTATTGGCGTACCAAATGTTCAGTAAGCACGCGTGGACATAATGACAACATGGCAATTTAATGATGCGGATAAAGCCATACTCGAGCGTAGTATTCTACCTTTTTTACCCAATCAAATTTTTGATGCTCACGCTCATTTGTTTGCCCATGAGCACTACCCTGAAGGTGTTCCTGCTGCCTACGCAAACATCCCGAGCGTTTTAGGTTTAGCAGAGTATAGGAACTATATAAATTGGCTGCATCCCAATGAACGGACTAAGGCAGGCCTTTTCTTTGGCTTGGCCTTTAATGGTGATAGGCAAGCCAATAACGCTTTTGTTGCAAACGAAGTGAGTTATTCTTCCAATGCTTTTAAAGCCTTCGGGCAAATGATTGTCTCACCAAACCTGAGTGCAGAAAGCATACAAGAGCAAGTCGAAAAATTTGGCTTTGTAGGCTTAAAGCCCTATCACACAATGGCGCAAACCCAAGGTCCTACTTGGCTAGCTCCTATTGAGGACTACTTGCCTGAAAATCATGTTGAGATTGCTCATGATCTTGGCCTTAGCATCACTTTGCACATGGTTCGCGATCGCGCTCTTGCTGACCCCATCAATCAAAAGACGATTCGTTATTATTGCGAATCCTACCCTAATATGCGTTTGATTCTTGCGCACGTAGCAAGAGGATTCAACCCATGGCACACGATTGAAGGAATTGAGAGCCTGCGGGGTCTTGAGAATGTTTGGTTTGATACCTCAGCAGTCACAGAGGCCGGTGCTTTTGAAGCCGTTGTTGAAACGATGGGACATGAGAAATTGCTATATGGAAGTGACTTTCATGTAAGTCATATGAGAGGGCGCTGCGTGGCAATAGGAGACTCATTTCATTGGTTTTATGCTGAGGATACGAACTTAAACGAAAAACACACCCTTCTTGCACCTGTACTGATTGGTTTAGAGTCTTTGCGGAGCCTATTATTAGCTTTTCACAGGCTTAAACTTAGTGACAGGCAAGTAGAAGATGTTTTTTATAACAATGCAGCTGAGCTATTTACTGTTTAAGGAGGTACAATGAATCGCTTTAAAGGCAAAATCGCACTGGTAACAGGTGCCGCAAGAGGTATAGGGCGAGGCATTGCTCTTAAGTTGGCTTCAGAAGGTGCCAACATAGTTGTTAATGACTTTAAGAACATGGCTGAAGCAAGTGAACTAGTGGAAACAATTAAATCTATGGGTAGCCAAGCAATTGCGGTTCAAGCTGATGTATCTGACCGAGAGAGTTTAAGTTTTATGATGAACGAGATTATACGTCAGTTTGGCTCTCTGGAGATTGCTGTTGCAAATGTGGGGTTTTCGATTCGTGAACCCGTGCTAGAGGCTAGTTGGGAAAACATCCAAAAAACAACTGAAATTACACAATATGGTGTTTATAGCACCTGTCAATTAGCTGCCCAACAAATGGTGAAACAAAAATTGCAGGATGGCACAAGAGGAAAAATTGTTATAACCGGTTCGATTCACGAAGAGAGTCCCTTTAAAAATAGTGCACCCTATAACATGGCTAAAGCAGCAATTAATCATTTTTCACGAACCTTAGCAGCAGAGCTATGCCCACATCGAATAAATGTAAACATTGTTAATCCAGGTTGGATTGATACGCCAGGTGAGCGTGCTACTTTCACCGATGATGAGATTAATAAAGCTGGTGCAAAACTCCCTTGGGGTCGTATGGGAACACCAGAAGATATAGCCAATACCGTTGCCTTCCTTGCTAGTAAAGAAGCTGACTATATTACCGGAGCATCGCTACGTGTAGATGGGGGGTTTATGGTAAATTTAGGTTTAGAGACTCTGCAAACTTGAATATATACCCTTTTGGATGCCTCTTACACTTTTTTGGCAGATATACCTCAATGTGATACCGATCATTTTGAGCAAAAGAAACGGTTTGGCGTTAAATATTTACTTTCTTGTTAAAATGATCAAACGTCTCCATTTTTAAGGAATTTGACCAGAAAGGTTTCTTATAAACGTTTTTTAAACTATTCTTGCCATTAAATTGACCTTAAGATGAGATATAAAAATTTAAAATTCATCCTTTTTGGGGTATCAAGATAAATCGGGGGTGGTTATACGGTAAGCACCCACAAAACCAATTTTTGTAAACCTTCGTTTTTGATAGAACTTATTGAGAATACTGTCAGACGCGGAATAATCGGGGTTCTTGGTTCTCAAAAATCCTTCTTGTATTAAACAGCTAAATTTATTGCCAGGTAGATGAGTTTTGATAAAGACCAAAAAATAGCCTTAAGAAACTGCGTTAGAGACGAAAAAATCTCCTTAGCGTTCAAATACCCTCAAATCATCTAGGCAGCCCATATTGGTCGAAACTTGTTACATTTCCTCATAGTTGACCTAACTAGGTAATTCTATTCTTCTGAAGAACTCTGCTCT